>JBGCFL010000193.1:0-27319 GCA_045106975.1 Ekhidna sp.
AGACTATCTTGAAATAAAAATCGATAGTGAAAAAGGAGACTACTTCCTACTCAGCGAAGGATTTCACAACATCCAATTCATTGCTAAAATTTCGATAAAAGGAAAGTCTAAATCTCTTTCTATATCGAAAGATAAATTGAAAGGTCAGTTTCAAAGACTAGTACTGATTGATGAGACGCTTAATGCTGTAGCTTGTCACAATTATTTTTTAAAAGAGACAAAACCATTGAGTGACTTCAACTCTGATAAAGCAACAATGAGCGTAATGTCATCAGAAGAATTTAAAACCAATAATGAAAACATTCTTTTCAGAACCGTCAGTGTAAATAGAGATGAGTTCTTCAAGTCTGACTCAAAAGCCTCTTTTAAAAGAATTTTTAAATCCTACTTTGATATTCCTGGAGGTCTTTTTTTAAATGAAAGATCGATCAAAGAACTCACATCAAAAGATTTTCTCAAACGGACTTCCATATACTCTCTTAAAAAGTGGAATGACATACTGGATTCTAAGAAGACAGAAGTACTGATAGCTCCTGAAAAAAGAATCGTAGTGAAAGGAGAAATTTTAGGTGAAAATATTAGCCTAGATGGATTTGTAAGAGTCCACTTATTTAAAAATAATTTGGATGTGGCCACACCTCTCAATGGTAGAAACACTTTTACAATAAGCCTCCTAGCTCCTTTTGGCGAAGATGTTTTATATGCAACCATTTACGATGAAAATGGAAACAAAATCTCAGCCAATGACTCTCAAATAATTATAGAAAAGAAAAAAATTGACTACCTCTCTTCTATCAGCTATCATGAACAATCTATCACAGACTCCATTATTTCGGAAAAAATGGAATTGAAATATATTATTTCAACATTCGATGGAATTGATCAGAAATCTGATTTTTTCTGGGAAAACAAAGCAATAGATGAATCTTATTCAATAGATGACTATCGCTCATTGGCTGATGTTCGTGAATTCATTGTAGAAGCTCTTCCTAAGACAACAATAAGAAAAGCTAAAGATGGTGGCAATACTTTAATGATGTACAGTGCTGACCAAAACAGATTATTTGATAATGCCCCTCTAATGATAATAGATAACAAAATAATAGATGATGCAGAAGAAATACTAACTTTAAATCTAGATTCCATTGATCAGATCAAGCAAGTATATAAACTGGAAACATTAGAGAAATTCAGTCTCTCATTTAATGATGGTGTTTTTATTGTCGTTACCAAAGAGGGAAATCGGGTAAATAAAGACCTTACAGGGAAGCCTTTTAGTAAATTTTATGGATATGGGTTGTCAAACAAATCAGAGTTAACAGATTCATTCGACGAAACACTTTTGATTGATTTAATCATTAAAAATGAAAAGTCAGTTCAACTAAAATCAGGGAGAGATTTTGGGAATTATAATCTTGTCTCTGAATATTTTACCAAAGATGGATCGTATAAAAGCGAGAGTAAAACCATAAGCATTGAGAAACAATGAACATGAGTCATGTCTACATTCAAAATCTATTTTTTTAATAATGATTGCAGTTCAAAAACCTATATCCCCCCAAGTATTTGATTTTGCATATTTGAAAATCCCCTGATCAATCTGTAATGGAGAGATGATATTGTTCTTATATAGCCCTCCAGTTCCTAAACCATGATATTCCTCATTTTCATATAAGCTTGCAAATTGTGCAATCGCATTCAGACCAATATTGGACTCCAGATAGGATGTCATCCACCATTCTATACCGTGCATTTTCGCCAGATCGATCCAATCTTTCACTGAGCTGAACCCACCATGAAGTGTAGGCTTCAAAACCAAATAGTGAGGCCTGATTTCTTGAAGTAGTTCGAGCCTATCTTTTTGCCTGTTCATTCCTATCAATTCCTCATCCAAAGCAATCGGTATTTGACTTTTTTTACATACCATTTCCATGGCTTCATGTTGCATTGGCAAAATTGGTTGCTCAATGGAATGAATATTAAAACGGCTAAGCATTTTCAACTTCATCAATACTTCATTAACCATAAAAGCTCCATTGGCATCCAAACGAATAATCAGGTCATCAGAGACATTCCTTAGCTCTCTGATTAATTCTAATTCCGTATCAAAATCGAGTGCTCCAATTTTTAGCTTTATACAAGAAAATCCTCCATCCAATTTTTCAGTAATCTGCTTTTTCATAAATGCCTTATCACCCATCCAAACCAACCCATTGATTGGAATCGCTACGTTTTGTAAATCACTTCTAAATATTTTCTTCTGCCCTCCATTAATGAAATCAAGTAAGGCTACTTCTAAACCAAAGCGTATACTGGGGAAATCAGGTGAAACCATTTTTTGAACAAAATCAAAAACCTCATCTTGAGTTCTTGGAATATTCTCATTTTCTATGCTTGTCGAAATTTTATCAAGTTCGACAGGAATATCATCTAACTCCTCTGGACTTAAACGGTGAATAGGTGCTACCTCGCCCATACCACTTGCTCCATCATCACTTGATACTTGAATAAACCAGACCTTTCTATCGGTCATTTTTCCTCTACTTGTCTTAGCAGAAAATTTAAAATCAAGCGTATAGGGTATAACTTTGAGCTTAAGCATGGACTTAAAATTAGACGATTTTATATATGATCTTCCGGAAGATCGCATTGCGAAGCATCCGCCAGAAAATAGATCAGATTCAAAACTACTTTTTTATGATAAGGGAGATATCTCCCATCATGGATTTAATGAAATACCTGAGCTAATACCCGAAGATAGTTCGCTGTTTTTCAATGATACCAAAGTAATTCCTGCACGCATTGTATTGCATAAAGAGACAGGAGCAAGAATTGAAATTTTTCTTCTTGAACCCGTACTCCCGTCGCAGGTACATGAAGAAGTGATGAATGCAACAAAGGCATGTCAGTGGAAATGCATGATTGGCAATGCAAGAAAATGGAAAATAGGCAATGACCTAAAACATGACAATGTAGACTTGAAAGCAACTAGATCTGGAGATGATCTAGTCACATTTGAGTGGGACGGAAAAAAAACATTCTCTGATTTGCTTACCGAAATAGGCAAAATTCCTCTTCCTCCATACATTAATAGAGAAGTAAACGAAGCAGATGAAGATCGTTACCAAACGGTTTACTCCAAAATGAAAGGAGCTGTTGCTGCTCCGACTGCTGGTTTACATTTTACAGAGGAAATCATTGAGGGAATAAAAAAGAAAAATATTACCGTTGATTTTCTAACGCTTCACGTATCTGCTGGCACCTTTCAGCCTATTAAAAGCGAAAACGTGACAGAGCATGATATGCACAATGAGCAGATATGGATTACTAGAAAAAACATAGAAAATTTACTCAAGAAAGAGCAAGTCATTGCCGTAGGCACTACTGCCATGCGTACCTTGGAAAGTACCTACTGGTATGGGGTAAAGTTGGGTCAGAATGCTGCTGATTTTTTTATCTCTAAAGAAGATGCCTACTCAATTAAGCCTATTTCCAGAAATGAAGCTTTGGAAAACATCTTAAATGAAATGGATAGTAAAGGTGTCGACCTTCTGGGTGGTCATACAGAAATTTACATCTATCCGGGATACACTTTCCAAATCTGTAAGGGGCTAGTCACAAACTACCATATGCCAGGCTCCACTTTGATCTTGTTGGTATCCTGCTTTTTAGGTGAAGACTGGAGGAAAGTATATGATGAGGCGTTGAGTAATGAGTATCGTTTTTTGAGCTATGGGGATAGTTCTCTATTGATGCCAAAGTAGAATGCGTTGTTCTAGCAAAAAATCATAATCTTGCTATCTTTACATTATTCTGCTGAGACTTTGAAATACAAACCACCCTCAAATTAGTAGCAGATATGAAAGATTTTTATAGAAAAATTCCGTCTTTTTTCAAGAGTTTTTACTTCTTGTCAGCATTTTTTTTTCTTACTTGGCTTGCATTCATAGACAGCAATGATTTGTTTATGCAAGTAGAGCTATCATCAAAAAGAGCTGAACTAACAGCATTCAAGCAACTTTATGAAGATAGAATCTTAGAAGTGAAGAATGATCGAGAAGCTCTAATTAACAACCCAGACTTACTGGAGAAAGTGGCTAGAGAAAAATATTTGATGAAGAAAAAGAACGAAGACCTATTCATTGTCGTAAACAACAACTAATGAAAGCTCTAGTTTCTTCTTTCCTTCTTATTGGCATGTTGAGTGGATATACCCAAAACAAACTCGCAGATAGAGTTTATTTTGGAGGTGGTTTTGGCTTAAGTGCCAACGCTAATCAAACAAATGTGAGTCTATCACCGCAGGTAGGTTATAAAATTACCGAAAGGTACTCCGCAGGAATAGGAATCATCTATCAATATGTTGGCTTAAAACAATTCGATGTGTCATTAAATAATTATGGTGGAAGTGTATTTAACAGGTTCAATTTGACGCAGCAGTTTTTTGCATACGCAGAATTTGAAAGATTAAATTATGAATATTTTGCAGGTAATGATCCAAGAATTACCGAAAGAGCTGGTTATAGCAGTTTCTTAATTGGAGGTGGTTTTTCAGAACAAATTTCGAGGAGTGCTTCCTTCAATGTTACTGCATTATATAACGTATTGTATGATGTAACTGACAGCCCACAACCCTATAATAGTCCTCTAGTTATTAGAGCAGGTATCGGGTTGGGCATTTTCTAATTCTTAAATGTCGATTCTTCCTATCTCGTGAAATGTGAAGTCCATTTCCACTAAATTGGAATAATCTATCCCCATCTCTAACATCTCGTTTTGTTTCTTGTCATAAAACCAATTGATTAACACTCTATTGCCTTCCCCTATCCGTCTTTTTAATTCTAACAAGATGTCATAGATATATTTTGCCGTACCAGTATTAAAATTCTTTAAACTTAAATTAAAAATGATCTCTTTTTTTTCCTCTCTGAAGGAAACTAGTTCATCAATAAAGTTTCTGTAAAAATCCACGCTATTAATTGTAGTGGACACTCCAGAAATACTAATAAACCCGCTTCGAAGATCAAATGAAACTTCAGGGGTGTTTGCTGTGGCTACTCTAAAATATTTCATAATTGAGTGAATTTTGAAATTGTGATACAAGAGTAGGTGTTAAAACATTAGGACGATTGGGTATTAGGTCAGCACTATTATTCTGCTGGCAGAAAGACTATTTAACTCGGTGATCGCTAAAACCTTATTTCTCTATTAATAGGCTCTCTAAAATTGATTGAAATTGGCTTTCTAATTCATCAAAACTATTCAAAGGAGCTGAAATGCTAATCTCAAACCGCTGATTCAATTTCATAAAAACGTAAGAAATAACTTTCAGTCTTTTTCCACTCTGCGTATGGTAATAGGAAGCCCACATAGCTACCTCATTCGCAATGTATTTTTTTCCAGCTTTAGATGGATTAAACTCGATTAGACCAGAAGGTATGCTTGGCTCCATTTCATTCGCATCAAAAACATTTTCGTTCGCTTCAGTAGGAATCGGTTCTTCAAAATAAGTGATTGAGAAAAAAGTATTAGGTTCTTCTATCGATTCGTCATTAGGAGTGACAAAAACAGTGAGTCCATCTTTCACTATCCAATCTTGTGGCTTCACAAAACTAAAAGTCAAATCAGGATCTTCAAACTCTATACGTTGAGCTGAAGACATGAATGAACCGATGAGTAGTAATAACGATAAGTATTTCATTCTAATTAAACTCTTTATAGCGCTCTTTTAGTGTTGTTATTGAGTGCCTGACTAATTGGTCAAGTATTGAGGTATCAATATCTGCCAATCTCTTAAAGTAAAGACAACCAACACTTACTTTATGCTTTCCCAATTTCTCTAAAAGATGTTCAACTCCTTCAAACCCTCCCACCAAATAAACTGTCATATTTTGCTTCCTTGGAGAAAAGTCAGTTAAAAACCAATCACCTTCTCGCCCACTTTCATACTTATAATGATAGCTTCCATAGCCAATGATAGAGGCGCCCCACATTTGCGGTTTCTGTCCACTAATTCTCTCTAGCATCTCCAAAAGAACCTTAGAATCATCTCTCTTCCATTCTGGCTCTACAGAATTTATAAAATGATTCAAATTGTCACCTGTAGGTTTGGTTTTTAGCTCTGCCATATCATTCAGTATTACTTAATTAGGAATAGCTTTTATTAATTCCTCTTTAGTAAAATTAACATAACCAAACTAGCATAATTCCTTGGTTATAGCGAGTTACTGATCAGCCAATACTTCCTCGGTTTTTGGCTCATAATGTAGCGCATAAATCATATAGACTCCAAGAGCTGTTCCTATTGGAAATTTAAACAATAGCAGTACTGCCGGCACAATAGCTAGTTTCTTTCCCCAATCCTTTTGAGAGGCGAGCCCAAAACCCGAAACAAGAAAAACAGTTGAACTGATAAAGTGTATCAATGGAAATAAATATAAAAGCCTCTCTGGATTTCTAATCTGCAAAAAGAGAATATCAAAATCATCAATCTCTAGCCATAGATCGCTTTCGCTAAATATTTCGGCGAAGAAAAAAGAGAAAATAGATATGGGAACCAAAACAAGTCCAATCACCAAAAATATTTTTCCAATGATTCTGAGATTATTATCGTGATTTTTAAAATCCATAGTTCAGTGCATTATAAGTTACTTTGTATTGCAAGGTAACTTACGATAAACACTATTTAAAGTTGCAGTGTGAAGAAAAAAGTACTAATATCATCCGGAGCAATTATCCTTTTAATCGTCATAATATTCCATAATTCAATTGGTTATGGATTCAATCAAGCGAAGGGTCAATTATCAATAATTTGGAATGTTCAATCAGTAGAAGAAGTAGTTCAGAATCCCAACTATCCTGATTCACTAAAAAGGAAGATCAATTTAATTAATAAGGTAAGAGAGTATTCCTTTGACTCTATAGGCCTACTTTACTCAGAAAATTACACCTCCTTTTATGATCAAAAAGGAGAGGTACTTCTTTGGAATTTATCAGCCTCGCACCCTTTCAAACTTGAGCCAAAAACATGGTCTTTTCCTTTCCTTGGTTCTTTTCCATACAAGGGATATTTCGATTTAGAAAAGGCAAAAGAAGAATATAATGAGCTTAAAGAAAATGGATACGATGCTCGAATTAGAGCTGTCGGTGGTTGGTCAACCTTAGGATGGTTTAAAGACCCCATTCTTTCCAACATGCTTGAAAGATCAGAAGGTAATCTTACAGAACTCATTATTCATGAATTAACACACTCCACACTTTTTGTGAAAGACAATATTGAATTTAATGAAAATCTAGCCTCATTCATTGGAGAACAAGGCGCTTTGCTTTTCCTGAGAGACCGATTTGGAGTTGACTCCAAAGAGCTAACCGAATACCAACAATCCGAAGAAGATGCAGAAATCTTTGTTAATCACATGCTCTTGGTTACCAAAAAACTTGATTCGCTTTACCAAAGCTTCCCATCAGAATTACCCGATTCACTAAAGTTGAATGCTAAGCATCTCTTAATCGATCAGATAACATCTTCTCTAGATACTATTACCTTCAATAATAAGAAGTACAATAACATTTTTTCCAAGTCAAGACCAAACAATGCCTATTTCCTCTCCTTCCTCAGATATCATTCATCAGAAGATTCCCTTGATTACCTATTAAAAAGCAGGTATAAAAATAACCTTCCCCTATTTATAGAGGAAATGAAGAATTACCATAAATAAAATCTGTTATCAAATTGTTACGGATTACTGCTCCCACATGATTTCTATATAGATTTGAAGCAATATTGTTACTCAAGCAAAGCTTCAAAGCAATCAAAACAAAATGGCAAAACACACTCAAAAAATATTAGTAGTTGATGACGAGGCTGATATTTTAGAACTTCTTAAATACAATCTTGAAAAAGAAGGTTTTGAAGTGAAGGTGGCTAGCGATGGTATCAAGGGAGTTGAAATTGCCAAGAGCTTCATTCCTGACTTGATTTTATTGGATATCATGATGCCAAAGCAGGATGGTATTGAAACTTGTCGCCAGTTAAGAGAAATATCAGAATTAGCGAATGCCTTCATCATATTTCTTACAGCACGATCAGAAGAGTATTCTGAAGTAGCCGCTTTCGACATGGGCGCTGATGATTACATCAATAAGCCAATTAAGCCAAGAGCGTTGGTTAGTCGAATTAATGCTCTTTTCAGAAGGGATTCTAAAAAGAAAAAGGAATCTAGTACAATAAATATAGGTGATCTCACTGTTGATAGGACTAGCTACACCATCACAATCGGAGAAAATAAAATCAATCTACCCAAGAAAGAGTTTGAACTCCTATACTTTTTAGCACAAAGCCCTGGTAAAGTTTTTAGCAGAGACGAGCTCCTTCACAACATTTGGGGCACCGATGTATATGTACTTGCACGTACTGTAGATGTACATATTAGAAAGGTGAGAGAAAAAATCGGCGATGGATATATAGCCACTATCAAAGGAGTCGGCTATAAATTTGAGATCAATTGAAATAATCCATGCAGTCCAACGCCAGATCCATTGCCCTGCTTCTAGCATTAAGCATTGGAGTAATTACATCCGCATTTTTATACTTAGTGCCTGAGGTCAGCTCAGTTGCAATCCTTATTACATTTATTCTTGCATTCTCATCTTCTTTCATTCTCAGCCGACTTGTCCTTGAGTTTCTTTTTTTTAGACAGATCGATTCCATTTATGATTCCCTAAAAGATTTGAAGGACAGTGATCTGTTACTGATGGATAAAAAATTCTCTATCAACCCATTAAAAAGAATAAAAAGGGAAATCTCAAGCTTAGCCGCTAGTAAGGATCAGGAAATTGAAGAATTAAAAGAAAGAGAAAACTTTAGAAGGGAATTTATTGCTGATATTTCTCATGAACTGAAAACACCCTTGTTCGCTGCTCAGGGATTTGTTCACACGCTATTAGATGGCGCTCTCGACGACAAAGAGGTTCGTAAAAAATTTCTAAAAAAAGCAGCAAAAAGTCTTGACGCGCTAGATCTACTCGTACATGACATTCTCACCATCTCACAAATCGAATCGGGAGAGATAAAAATGCACATGGAAAGCTTTGATATTCTTGCCATGGCACGTGATATAGTAGATCAACTAGAAGATAAAGCAGAAAAGAAAGGGGTAGAATTAAAGATTCCAAAAAAATACAATCGCCCAATAATTGTCTCAGGAGATTACAGAAGAATCTACCAAGTAATGATTAATTTGATTTCCAACGCCATTAAATACACCAAAGAAGGTGGGCAGGGAAAAATCCACTTTGAAGAGCTTGATCGTCAAGTGAAAATTAGCGTTTCTGACACAGGGAGAGGTATTCCCGAACCAGATTTAGCAAGAATTTTTGAACGATTCTACAGAGTAGATAAAAGTAGATCTAGAGAAAAAGGAGGCACTGGACTTGGCCTGTCTATCGTTAAACATATTCTAGAAAGTCATCAATCTGAAATTATGGTAGAAAGTGAATTCAAAAAAGGCTCTACTTTTCACTTTGAACTGAAAAAAGGAAATCCATTAGAGGTGCGAGAAGAAGACCTTGAAGGAGAAGACGATTATGCATAAATCCATTAAAAATATCAATTTCAAAGATCTCATAATCCAACAAGATGACGACTACACCATAGTAAATAAGCCTCCTTATCTCTCGAGTCTTCAAGATCGAAATGACCGAATCAATCTTTTACAGCTAGCAAAAGATCAAGACTCTGAACTTCAAATATGCCATAGACTAGATAAAGAAACATCAGGCATAATTGTCTTTGCAAATCATCCTGAAGCATATAGACATTTTGCCATGCAATTGGAAAACAGGCAAGTCAAAAAAATCTATCACGCATTAATTCATGGGCTTCATAGTTTTGAAAACTTTGAAGCAGAAGAATCTATTTACACGACTGCATCTAAATCTAGAGTTGATTACAGGGAGGGGAAACCATCTTTAACCCTTATTTCCACGCTAGAGGCATTTAAGAAGCATACATTGGTAAAATGCTTTCCTGTAACTGGTCGAATGCATCAGATCAGAGTTCATCTGGCTTTCCATGATGCTCCACTGATTAACGACCCTTTATATGGTGGTTCCCCTGGATATCTATCAGAACTCAAGAGAAATTTCAATCATAAGAAGTGGGAAGAAGAAAAACCGATGATTGATCGAGTAGCTCTACATTCGTCTCAAATAGCATTTAATGATATGTCAGGGCTTACTAAAGAGGTAGAAGCACCCTACCCAAAAGATTTCTCAGTGTTACTCAAGCTCTTACACAAATTTAAATAGAGCTTCGGGTTTGTTTTCTTAAATGAAAATCATACTTTTGTGTCCCTTTTTGAGGGAGATAGATTTTGACAGATAAAAATCAATAATAAATTGGATACTAATAGCTTTAAAACCGCATCACTAAACAAGGCAACAGTCGATAAGAACTGGGTCATTGTAGACGCTGATTCTCAAGTACTTGGAAGAATGGCAAGTGAAGTCGCAAAAATGATCAGAGGCAAGCACAAGCCTTCATTCACTCCTCACGTAGATTGTGGTGACAATGTGATTGTAATCAATGCTGACAAAATCAGACTGACAGGAAACAAGTGGACGGAAAAACAATACGTTCGTCACACAGGATATCCTGGAGGGCAAAGAATTCAAACACCAAACCAATTGAAGGCAAAGTCTTCAACTATTTTGGTTGAAAAAGCTGTAAAAGGTATGCTTCCAGGCAATAGACTTGGTAGCCAGCTTTTCAAAAACCTATTCGTATATGAAGGAGCAGAGCATCCACATGCAGCTCAACAACCTAAAGAAATAAAATTTTAACATCTGAATGGACAGAATTAACACATTAGGCAGGAGAAAGACCTCAGTAGCTCGTATTTATATGACGAGCGGGAAAGGTGCTATCACTGTAAATAGCAAAGAACTTGCTAATTACTTCCCTTCCGAAATCCTACAAACCATCGTAAAACAGCCACTTGTAAAAGTGGAGCAAGATGGAAACTTTGATATCAGCGTAAACGTAACTGGTGGCGGACCAACAGGTCAGGCCGAAGCTGTAAGACTTGCTATTGCAAGAGCTCTTACGGAAGTAGATGCAGAATTCAGACCCCCTTTGAAATCAGAAGGATTTCTTACAAGAGACCCAAGAATGGTTGAGCGTAAGAAGCCGGGTAGAAGAAAAGCAAGAAGAAAATTCCAGTTCAGTAAACGATAATATCGAAATGCAAAAATTAGAACACAAAGATCTTTTGGATGCAGGTGTGCACTTTGGACACCTTACCAGAAAGTGGAATCCAGCAATGGCGCCTTACATCTTCATGGAGAAGAATGGTATCCACATTATTGACCTTCATAAAACACTTGGATGTATTGACGAAGCAACTGAAGCTTTAAAATCAGTTGTGAGATCGGGTAGAAAAGTGATGTTCGTTGCTACTAAGAAGCAAGCGAAGGAAGTAGTAGAAACTGCTGCGCAAAAATTAAACATGCCTTACGTAACTGAAAGATGGTTGGGTGGTATGCTTACAAACTTCGCTACAATTAGAAAGTCTCTAAAGAAAATGCAAGGGATGGAGAAGCTTATGAAAGAAGAAGCTTATCTAAACTTAGCAAAGAGAGAGAGATTAATGATCACTCGTGAAAAAGACAAGCTGAACAAAGTTCTAGGAGGAATCTCTGATCTAAACAGACTTCCAGCAGCACTTTTCGTTGTAGACATCAAAAGAGAACATATCGCGATAGCTGAAGCACAGAAATTGAACATTCCTGTATTCGGAATAGTGGATACAAACTCTGATCCAAATAAAATCGATTATCCTATACCAGGTAATGACGATGCTTTCAAATCTATTCAATTGCTAACATCTTATATTGGTGGCGCATTGGAAGAAGCTCTTTCTGAAAGAAAGAAAGATAAAGAAGAGCAAGCTCAAGCCGAAGAAGTTGCCGCTAAGAAAGCTGCAGACAAAGAGGTATCAGATAAATAAGAATTATATAGACATCTAAATAAAGATTGAACATTGATGTATTTCGATGTTCAATTTTTTGTTTAAACCCATAAATAAGAATAAAATGGCTATTACAGCACAAGACGTAAACAAACTAAGACAAATGACTGGTGCCGGCATGATGGACTGTAAGAAGGCTCTTACAGAAGCTGGTGGGGATTTTGATAAAGCAATCGAGTTTTTAAGAAAGAAAGGTCAGAAAGTATCTGCATCTAGAGCAGACAGAGAAACTTCTGAAGGGGTTGTTTTTGCTAAGGCAAACGATGCAGGAACTGAAGGAGCTTTGATCGCTTTCACATGTGAAACTGATTTCGTAGCAAAGAATGATGAGTTCATGCAGTTGGGAAATAACATTGCTGAATTAGCATTTGCAAATAAGCCTGCTGATAATGATGCTTTGAATGCGCTAAAACTTGGAGATTTGACTGTCGGTGAAAAAATCATTGAGCTTACAGGAAAAATTGGTGAGAAACTAGAAGTAAAAGCTTTTGAAGTAGTATCTGGGGATGCTGTTGTTCCTTACATCCATTCAAATGGAAAATTGGGAGTAATGGTTGCTTTGAAAAACACAAGTGGAATCGATGCTACTGAAGCAGGTAAAGATGTAGCAATGCAAATAGCTGCTATGAATCCTGTAGCTGTTGACAAAGACGGGGTTGATCCTACTATTGTAGAGAAAGAAATTGAGATTGGAAAAGATCAAGCAAGACAAGAAGGAAAGCCTGAAGACTTGGTTGAAAAAATCGCAATGGGTAAGTTGAATAAATTCTACAAAGAAAACACTCTTCTTAGTCAAGCTTTTGTAAAAGACAATTCTAAATCAATTGCTCAATACCTTGATTCTGTTTCTAAAGGAATGACTGTATCAGAGTTTAAAAGAGTCTCTATCGGATAATTTCGAATAGAAAAAATTTAAATGGAACCGTCATGAAAATTCATGACGGTTTTTTTATTGCCATTCAAAAAATAACACTAAGCATTATACTTATTTTCATATGCGTATATATCTCGCTACCAAGTATTGGTTTGAAATGTGATCTTTGAAGAAAAACAACAATGGAAATCCAAGCAAAAATTGATAACAACTCTAATAATGAAAATTCATTCAAGAAAGTTGGTATCATCTTAAAGATTGCAACTTTAGGAATCGCCTTCCTAGCAATAGCGATGATGTCCTTGTAGAAACTTTTCAACCAGCAATAAAAAAGCTAAGACTCTGTCTTGGCTTTTTTTATTTTACCTTCCCTCTATTCCTGCTTCATGATTTCGCAATTTCACTTTTGGATCTTCTACATATACAGAATCTTGAATCGCGACTGCTCCGCCCTCAATCAATGAGAATAAATCAGGCTGGCCAGCTTTAATCCAACAGCTAAACCAATAATCACCAACTGTTTTTATGGAAGCTCTCATTCTTCTCTCCACCATTCCTGAGAGTCTCTTGTGATAGTCATCTGAAAAATCGTAGGTGTAAGTCTTTATAGTAGAATTACCTCGTTCTTCATATCCGTACTTTTTTGACTCGGGGTATTTTTTTGTCAGTTGCTTCTCAAAAAGTAAAACAGAATCCAATGCTAAATGGGATCCTATGACAGCATCCCAAGCTCTTAACTGTAAGTTTTCAACATAAGAAGCTTTTCCACTCAAAAGGTCATAGTCATTAGCAAATAGCTCTGGCAAACGTGATTCCCAGAAACCATGAATCCCATATTGTCCTGTTAATTGCCCATTGTAATTTTCTGTCGTATGAAGAGGCACATGAGCATCTGCGATATAATGCCCTAAATCAGAAGAAAGTCTCAAGATTTGATCCTTGTCCATGTTTTGAAACGCCTTAATCAACCAATAGCTCATTCTATTGATATGGTATGGAACTATACCATAGGCTTGAAGTGTGTCTTCTGTATACAATTCAACTGCATCATCCCAGTATCTTGGCATTTTCCAGAGAGCAGAATCTCCATAAATATCTAAATCTATGTAATGACGTGGAGCCTCATTTTTCACTGCATACCGTCTCATATCTGGCTTTAGAGCATTCTCTGTCAGATATTGAATATTTTGCTTGTAAAAACCAATCATCTCCGTAGGGAGTGTAAATACAGCTAGTCTATTAATCTTCTTATGAGCATGAAAACCCCACAATTCAACTCCATTCGAAAGTGAGGGAAGTAGTACAATAAATAGAGCGGCTATAATTCGCATTGAATAAAGTTAACAATTGTTTAGGTTTGACGTCCAACAGATCTTGAAATGAAAACCCTTTATTCTCTAATATTTATTCCGCTGATCATATCATCTTGTGAAGACGCAAGCACCTATCAGTTTAAAAAAGTTGACTGCATAGAAAATGATCAGCCATACCGGGTATTCAAACCTTGCAGACAATACATTTACAATGCAAAGTTTTGGGACGCTGAGTTCAATTTGATCTCAGAGAACCAAATTTGGATGATGGCGACAGGAAAACCATGGGATGGTCAGCCGGAATTGCAAGGTGAATTGATTATTCAATATGAATATGACAGTACTCAAATTGCAATTATCAATACCCACAACATCAACAATCAACTTAATAATAGGAATTGGACAAGAATGGAAGTAACTGGAATTATTGAAAATGAGAATAATGTCTGGATGCACCCTTTTCGTTCAAATCAATTCAACTTTACTGAAGTTGCTACATTTCCTGAAGTTAGGACTCCTCTTCATGTTGGTAAAAAATGGTCTACCACATTAAGTATTCATGAAGGCTGGGGAGATTGGACAAATTCAACATTAAATAATTTTTATGAAGTTCAATCCTACGAGGCTATTGATCTATCATACGGCGAATTAGACGCATGGCATATTAACTCTTACACTGAAGCTTCTTTTGGCAGCTCAAGTCATCATTTTTGGTTTCATCCAGAATTTGGATTCGTCAAGATGGTTATTCATAACTATGCAGGACAAACATTACAGATAGAGTTAATGGATGTCATAGAAAATTAAATCAAAAAAATCGAACTATTATTGATAGAAACGTTCAAACATTATACTCAAATAATACTATCCAACAGCTCTTTAAATCTAACCAGCTATTAGTCTCGTATAAATGAATAAACTCATTGAATTTCTCTCAAAATTTTCAATAGGAAGAAAGATTAAGTTCAGTTTTCTATTAATTATTTTATCGCAAATTATTTACAGCTTCTATATATCATTAACACTTTCTAGTAGTATCGATACTTTGAACAGCGTTACCAACGATATCTCTAGGTCTGTGGATAACATTAATCAATTGAAAAGGCTGATAGAAAATTCCAAATCCTATACGACCAACTGGATTCATGTTCCTAAATATGAAAAAGATAAAATTCAGTTAAGCAAAATTCACGATAAAACTTATCCGGCCCTGAAAAATGAAATTATTAATCAAATTCAAATTTCATCGACAGATGTCGAAATAGATTCTCTACTATCACAGTCGATCTCCATGTTTGATAGTATCATAGTTAACCAAAACACTATTAAAGAAATACTCAATACAAAGGAGTCATATGATGATATTATCAATGTATTAATCTGTGAAGAAGTGCTTGAAAGAAGCATTATACCTATGTCTAGTGCACTGACAGATCAAGTCGACAAAGTCCTTTCTAGCAAAAAATCAAAGCTTTCCAAATTGACTGATGAAATGAAAGCCTCTTTCAAATCATTGAACTTAGCCATAATTATTTTGTGTGTATTAGGTGTGATTATAGGTTTGATCATAGCCACCTGGCTCACTAGAAATATTACAAATCCGCTAGGCATATTACAAGAAAAAGTATCTTGGATGAGTCAGGGAGTAATACCGAGCACAATTCAAATAAACAACGATGACGAAATTGGTGAAATGAGTAAAGGAATAAATCTACTCATAGAAAGTCTCAATAGGTCGTCGGATTTTGCACGTGAAATTGGTAAAGGAAACTTGGAGGTCAAGTTTGACGCCAGAGGCACAGAAGATGTCTTGGGCCAGTCTCTTATACTTATGAGAAGCAATTTAAGTAAGGTTATAAAAGATACGAATGAGGCTGTCAGAATTGCGTCAGAGGAAGGTATGCTAAGCACCCAAATTGATGTCACCGACAAGGATGGAATCTGGAAGGAACTTGGGATGACCATAAACAATTTACTCTCCTCTATTTCTAGTCCTCTGTTTTTACTCAACGATATCACTAAATCAATGGCTTTAGGTGACTTGACCAACAAATATGGAAAAGATGAAAAGGGAGATATACATAATTTAAAAGAATATTTAAATAATGCTATCGACTCTTTAAACAGCTTGCTCAATAAAATTGCTGATAGTGCCGATTTGGTAGACAATTCTTCTGCAGATATGCTATTGATTAGTGAGGAGGTAAGTTCTAATACTGGTGAGATCGCATCAGCTATAGCTGAAATAAGTTCTGGAGCTCAAAATCAAGTAGTAAAGGTGGACGAAGTATCATCTTTGATTGAAGGAATTTTAAGTTCATCTGACAATATGGAATCAAAGGCAACTGCCATCAATGATGCCGCTAAAATTGGCTTTGATAAAGGCATTGAAGGAAGAGAAAACATTGACAACATTACCAATAACATCAATCAAATATCCAGCTTTGCCTCTAAGACCAATGACTCTATTGATGTATTAACGACAAGATCAAGAGAGATTAATAGTGTACTGGAAGTCATTTCAGAAATAGCTAGTCAAACTAATTTGCTAGCATTGAATGCTGCAATTGAAGCTGCACAAGCTGGCGATGCGGGAAGAGGATTTGCTGTGGTGGCAGAAGAAATTAGAAAATTGGCAGAAGGATCAAAAGAATCTGCTTTACAAATTGAAACTCTTATAAGAGAAATTCAAGCCGATACTAAAGATGCTTCTGACACTATTAGCATCATGAATAAAACAGTCCTTGAAGGAAAGAATGCTTCTAAAATTGCCTCTGAAGTATTTGAAGAGATTGAAAAGTCAAGTAGAGATACATTGAGTCATTCCGAAGAAATTTTGAAAGCCACTTTCAATCAAAGAGAAGGTGTGACCAAAGTAGTATCCATTTCAGAGTCTGTAGTGGTCATTGCAGAAGAAACTGCAGCAGGCACTGAGCAAACAGCCTCTGCTGTATCAGAGCTCTCTTCTGCCATGAGTAGTTTCAATGAAAAATCTCATCAAATGAAGGAAGTTGCAACTGAGTTAAAGGGAGAACTTGAAAAGATAGTACTGATTAAATAAGCTTAATTAGATCCAGCTTCAGATTCAATTTTTGTAATGTAGTCCGTAAGTCTTACCATCTTTTCGCCAAGATTGTCCTTCAATGCTTTACGATATTTCGTGCCTGATGTGTATCCTCCATTGCGATTGAAGAAAGCACTCATAATTGGTGACCAATCACTTCCTTTTGGCATAATCAAACCAAATTTTTCACCTGAATCATCACCTGCTGGATGCCTTTTTATATTGTCTCCGTTTAAAACATTCTCTAGATACCTTGAAAAATCAACATAACTAAAATAACGAGGCGAAGACATCACCAAATCCAGTTTAGCTTTCGTGTTCTTTACAATAGCGATATCAAATCCTCCATATTCTTTTTGCAACTTAGTTACCCATTTATGATGTGAAGTTCCATTTTGTACAACACATGTCATACCCGCGAATTCAGTACCAATATTTTCTATAGAGGATAAATTCGAAACAGGCTTGGAAGTAATAAGCAAGGAAACATTGGATATATAGGGTGGGCTATATTCAAAATAAGATTTTCTATCATCTGTAATGGAGATATCTCCAATCCCAAAAACACCTCCTCTGCTCTTTTTCATCAATTCGATAAAGGCATTAAAATTAGTTGGATCATCAAGCGGTTTGTATTCAACAGTAAGATCAATTCCATAACTCGATTCAACGTACTCTACGAAATGATCCATTATTTCAAAACAAATGCCTTCATTAACGCCGTTTATAACCTTGGCATAGTTCAAAGATTCTGCATGGGTTATCACAATGCTTGCTTTTCCAGTTCTTACAGCTTTTTCCCAAGTATCCCCTTCCAAAGTCTGACTTTCACAGGTGAAATGAAATAGCAAGTAAATAGCAATCCCGAAAATTCTCATAATAGATATTTTAACATCAGTTAGACAACCGACAAATTGTATACTTAAAAACCTTATGAAGGTTGGTTAAATAATTCAAAAGGTTGTAAAAGTCATGAAGAGCCAAATCATAATTAGACTTCAAACTAAGTACTCAACCACTATAGCCAATAAGGCTCCTGAAATAGAAATTAAAATTTTGTTTAATCCAAAGTGATGATCAGGACTCGCTTCAACAAATATAGTTGTGGAAATATGAAGAAAGCTTCCACATACTATTGCAAAAAGGATAAGGAGTGAATCCTCTGAAAGCATCAATAAATCACCCATCAACAAACCAAGCGGTGATGCTAAACTAAATAAAATCAATAGGTAAATAGCTTTTTTACCTAACCCATTCATAGTCACCATCAATGCAAAAGCGGCAGGCATCTTATGCAAGATGATTCCAAACAAGAGAGAGTAAGACTCATGTTTTTCATGAAAAGGAGAGTCATGAGTGAGTAAAGATCCTTCTAGCAATGAATGAATAATCAATGCCACTACAATAGAAAAACGACCTGAAACAGATACTGCTTTATCGCTATGAAAGTGACCATGCTCCACTCCTGAAGAAAAATATTCCAAAAATTGCTGGATAAAAAAGCCAATTAGAACAAATAATCCTATTCTGGATGGATCTGAAGCCGTTGAAAAAAGTTCTGGAATAATATGAATAATCGTGACTGAAAAGAGATAAGAGCCAGCAAAAATCAATGGAAGCCTTAGATTCTTCTTTAGTGCAGGAATCAATGAAAAACTGAGTCCTCCAAGGAGTGTGGATGAAATAAGAATTACAATAGTTAAGATCATTTCAATTCTTATCAGTCGTTTTATTCAATTCTACAAAAGGTTTAATCCCATCAGAAACATAGGTTTGAAGTTTACCGTTCACATCACGGAAAACAAAAATCGCATCTAAGTTTGATTGATTGTTAAGTATCGTTCTTGACTGCTCTAAACCCATAACCATAAACGCTGTTGCGTAGGCATCTGCCACTATACAATCTGATGCAAAAACAGAAGCGCTTAATAAGCTATGCTTCGCTGTATACCCTGTTCTAGGGTCAATAATGTGAGCGTAAAGTTGTCCTTCTTTTTCGTAGAAATTCCTATAGTTACCCGAAGTAGCTAAAGATCTATTATTTAATCTCACAATAGCTAAAATTTCTCTTGCGGCATTGTTCACTGTTGGATCTTCTATCCCCAATGACCATGATTTCATCTGATCATTCAACCCCCTACACCTAACCTCACCACCAATTTCTACTAAATAATCCTCTACTCCTTCTCTTTCTAAGAACTCCCCTATTACATCAACAGCATAACCTTTTGCAATCGCACTAAAGTCTAACTGATAATTAGTAGGCATGGAAACACTCAGCAAATCGAATATCACATTTTGAAATCCAACTATTGATCTCAATGAGTCAACTTTCACAGAATCCAAATCAGGAATTTTCTTGTCCGGCCCAAAACCCCATGCCTGCACAAGCGGTCCAATAGTAGGATCAAAAGATCCAGCTGTCGCATTAAAAACTTCTTTTGAAATTTCTAATACAGGCAAAAAATAGTCCGACTTATAACTAAAGTTACCCTCTCGATTAAACTCTGAGATTTCAGAATCTGAGATGTAAGTAGACAGAGATTGATTAAAAGCATAAAGCAATTGATCTATTTCTTGTTTGAAAGCCTTATGCTCTCCCTTAAATTTCACATTGTAAACAATGCCACCCATCGTCACTCCTGTGATGTGATTCATGGGCTTTACGTCTTTGTTTGTATAAGTATAAAAGGCAAAAGCCAATATGAGAGCCATCCCAAAAACAAGAAGAGGTATCTTTTTCATGTGCTATAAGAATTATGCGAAATTAATTCAATCATGGATCAATCACTTTGTGGTTTATATTTGAATCTAAATGAGAGAAGACTATTTACAAGCAGATGAAGAAGGATTGAATTCCTCAGAGAAAGAGATTGAAAAAGCACTTCGCCCTCTCTCCTTCTCAGACTTTACTGGACAAGCCAAAGTCCTCGAAAATCTGAAAATATTCGTACAAGCTGCGAAACAACGTACAGAACCTTTAGATCATGTTCTTTTGCATGGACCGCCAGGTCTTGGGAAAACCACATTATCGCATATTATTGCCAATGAACTTCAAGCCAATATAAAAATAACCTCGGGTCCAGTTTTAGATAAAGCTAGCGAACTAGCTGGCCTGCTCACCAATCTGGAACCTCACGATGTTCTTTTCATCGATGAAATTCACAGACTAAATCCCGTGGTTGAAGAGTACTTATACTCTGCAATGGAAGATTACAGAATAGATATTATGTTGGATTCTGGCCCTAATGCTCGGTCAGTACAAATTGAACTGAATCCATTTACATTAATTGGAGCGACTACAAGATCGGGTCTTCTAACATCCCCGCTCCGAGCACGATTTGGCATCAATTCTCGTCTAGAGTATTACGACGCTAAGTTGCTAACTACTATTGTTGGCAGATCATCGGATATCTTAAACTCAGCGATAGATCAAGAAGCTGCCTATGAAATAGCCAGAAGAAGCCGAGGAACCCCTAGAATTGCCAATAACCTTTTGAGAAGAACAAGAGACTTTGCTCAAATAAAAGGAGATGGTTCTATCACATTAGACATTGCAAAAATGGCCTTGAAGGCTTTAGACGTTGATGATCATGGATTGGATGAAATGGACAACAGAATACTGTCAACCATCATCAATAAATTTAAAGGTGGACCAGTTGGTCTAGGAACTATTGCTACGGCATGTAGTGAAGAATCCGAAACAATAGAGGAAGTCTATGAGCCCTTTCTTATTCAAGAAGGTTATTTAAAACGAACTTCTAGAGGAAGAGAAGCAACCGAAATGGCCTATCAACATTTAGGGATACTCCCTCCCAGTCAGTCAGGAACTTTATTTTGATTTTATACATTTAAATTATTTAATGAATGTTTAGTTAATGGTTTGACTACCAAAAATGGTTATAAAACAGCATGAAAAAATTAGCAATTCTTCCTTTATTCATTCTACTAATAAGTTGCTCAAAAGATGAGTCAACAACCCCAGGCGTAAAAACATTTGCGGCTGCTGATATATACACGGTTTTATCAGAAGACGGAGCAAACTACCAAAAAGGTAATTTGATTGGCAATGTGGATATTGAATATCAAGATAGTGTGATAACTATGACTGTATCCATAACTAATATGGAACCTAACACTTCACATGCCATGCATCTTCATATGGGAACACTTGAAAAGCCTGGACATCACTGGAATCAAGGAAGCGTATTTGCCGCATGCAATAAGAGAAGCCTTGGAAGTGTTTGGGCACGACCAAACACAGGTGATATTGGTAATATAGATATTGATGATGAAGGAAATGGCACATTCACCATTGAAACTGACCTATGGACTCTAGGAACGAACGATGAAAGGGACGTTGCTGGCACTGTTCTATACATACATCATAAAGAAGAAGACTTTATTGCCGAATGTGACCCTAATCATGATCATGACCATGGACATACGAATGCTAAGATTGCTGGGGGAACGATTGTTTATGGATCACAAATTTTAAACTAAAAAAGCCCACTATTTCTAGCAGGCTTTAATCACTCAATCGAGACTATTTTTTTAATAAATCTCTAATCTCACTCAATAAAACTTCTTCATTTGAAGGTGCTGGTGGTGCCGCAGGCGCTTCCTCTTTTTTCTTCTGCATAGAGTTATATCCTTTTATCACCATAAAAATCACAAAAGCTATGATTACAAAGTCTACAACCGTTTGCACAAAAGTCCCGTAATTAATTGTCACAGCATCAGTTCCTTGTGTTGCCTCTACCAAAGCATACTTGAGGTCGGTAAAGTCTACGCCACCTAATGCCATACCTATTGGTGGCATTAAAACGTCCTTAACAAAGGAGGTGATTACTGTTTTGAAAGCAGCTCCAATGATTACAGCAACAGCCAAATCAAGGATATTGCCTTTCATTATAAAACTCTTGAATTCTTTTAGCATAATAATATGTTAGGTTTTGTTTAACTCAAATCTAATTTGAACTAAATTCCAATAGAATAAGATTAGATGAACAGCCAATCAATCCAGTCAAACACACATAAAATCAAGGTAATAGCTTCTGAACTTGGATTCAGTTTTTGTGGCATATCAAAAGCAGAGTTTCTAGAAGAAGAAGCTCCTAAATTGGAAGAATGGCTTAAGAGAGGATACCAAGGGAAAATGAGTTACCTCGAAAACCACTTTGACAAACGACTCGATCCAACCAAATTAGTACCTGGAGCAAAATCTGTAGTCTCTCTTGTTTACAATTACTTTCCAGAAAAAAATCACTCAACCACCGCCCCGAAGATTGCCAAGTACGCATACGGTCAAGACTATCACTTCATCGTAAAGGATAAGCTGAAAGAATTCATGCATAGCATTCAAAGCGAAATTGGGGAGGTTGATGGGCGTGTATTTGTTGATTCTGCTCCTGTCCATGAGCGAGCCTGGGCCGCTAAGAGTGGTTTAGGATGGATTGGTAAAAACTCATTGTTGCTTAATCGTGAAATGGGGAGCTTCTTTTTTATCGCGGAGCTGATCATTGATCTAGAGCTTGAACCAGATGGCCCCATGAAAGACTATTGCGGTACATGCACAGCCTGTCAAGACGCCTGTCCTACTGATGCTATTCCAGAGCCTTTCGTAGTGGACGGTAGCAGATGCATTTCCTACCTTACCATAGAACTCAAAGATGAAATCCCTTCCTCTTTCAAAAACAAAATGGAAGACTGGGCTTTTGGTTGTGATATCTGTCAAGACGTTTGTCCTTGGAATAGATTTTCAAAACCTCATAATGAGCCCGCCTTCAAACCCCAAGGTTGGGAAGAATTTTCAAACCAAGACTGGCAAGAAATGACAAAAAATATTTTTCAAAAAGTATTTAAGAAGTCTGCCGTAAAGCGAACTAAATTTGAAGGACTACAGAGAAATTTGAAGTTCACAAAAAACATCATTCATGATTAGTCAAATTCTTTACCTCGAAAAACCGCGGATTTTTTTTCAATTTTAAAATAATATTAAAACCATGTCCACTACTATAATCATAATCATTGCTGTTGTCGCGATAATCATACTATGGGCTGTGTCCGTCAACAACAGCCTCGTTGGAAAAAGAAACCAAGTAGAGAATGCTTTCTCTGGAGTTGATGTCATGCTCAAAAAACGTCACGACCTTATTCCTAACCTTGTCGCGAGTGTGAAATCATTTGCCAAGCATGAAAAGGAACTCCTTAGTAACATTACTGCACTAAGAAGTCAAGCTATGAATACATCAAACACTGATGAAAAAATAGGGTTTGAAAACCAATTGACTGGAATGCTAGGACAGCTCAGAGTTTCTATGGAAGCCTATCCTGAGCTAAAGTCAGATAAGAACTATTTACAACTACAAGCTTCTTTAAACGAAACAGAAGAACAGATTTCTGCGGCACGCAGGTCATTCAATTCTTCTGTGAATGACTACAACAATAAAGTGGAAATGTTCCCTAGTAGTATTATTGCTGGTATGAAAAATTTTAAAAGAAAACAATCATTTGAGGCTCTTGATACGGAAAGAACCAATGTTAATGTTGGTGATCTACTAGCATAATCCATGGAATCCACATCGAGTTTAAAGCAGCTCTTTATAGAGCTTGAAACAGAGCGCCAAGAGATTCTCGTAAAAGAGAAAAAGCCAAGATTGATTGGTACGATTATATGTATTTGCTCAATTCCCATTTTCATATTTACAGAGACTTTTATCGGATTTATTGTTTTGTCGGTTGGTGGATTCTTCCTAATAATTGCTCACACTCTTCAACAGCCATTTGTAAAAAAATTCAAATCCACAGTAATAGGACAATTAGTAAAGTTGATTAGTCCCGATTTGGAATATGATCCTAAAGGTGGTTTTGATATAAGTTACCTGCATGATGCAGGTTTAGTCAGAGAAAGGCCAACTATTTGTAAAAGTGAAGATCGGATTTATGGTAAAGTAGGTGCTACAGACATTGATCTATGCGAACATAGACTTCAAAAAAAGGTAACTACAACAGACTCAAAAGGTAATAGAAAAACAAAAATTGTTACCCTATTTTCAGGACTTGTCGTATCCGCAGATTTTCATAAAAATTTTAATGGAACTATGCTTATTGTTCCAGATACTGCAGATAGCGCCAGTTGGAAATGGGCAGCTAAGCAGTTAGAAATTAAAAGCAAAGGGGATCAAAAAATAGTAAGGTTAGAAGATCCAGAATTTGAAAAAACATATACTGTTTACGCTACAGATCAAATTGAAGCTCGTTATATTTTATCTCCCTCTTTTATGCAGCGAATGGTGAAGATGCACCAAAAGCTAAATAATAAAGCCAAAGCTAGTATTTCGATTAGTTTTCGAAATGATCGAATGATCATGGCCATCCATTGGCAAAATAATTTCTTCGAATACACTTTTCACAAATCGGTAGAAGAGGAAGTAAAAGAAACACTGGAAGAACTGAAGCTCTGTACCGATATAGTGGACGAACTCAACCTCAATACACGAATTTGGTCAAAGCAATAAATTGTTTTCCATTTCTATTGTCTTGCATTAAACTCATTACTTTCGCCCTGTGACTATTCTCTATTTCATCGATATAGTGGGAACCATGGTGTTTGCCATCTCTGGTGCACTGGCCGGGCGCGACAAGAAACTCGATTTCTTTGGCATTTCCGCCGTTGGTTTTATTACTGCCATTGGGGGTGGTACCATGCGTGATGTATTGCTTGGTAGCACGCCCGTAGGTTGGATGGATGATTTGATTTATTTAATCATGATAGGGTCAGGTGTGTTGATCTCTCTGTTGTTTGGCAAGGTTGTTCGGAAATTGAGACGAACTTTCTTCATGTTTGATACAGTAGGAATAGCTGTATTTACCGTACTAGGTTTACAAAAAGCACTGAACCTTGGCGTACACCCTGTCATAGCCATTATGATGGGGATGGTATCGGCTGTATTCGGAGGAGTGATTAGGGATATTGTTTGTAACGAAATTCCACTAATTTTTAGAAAAGAAATCTACGCGCTTGTCTGTCTTGTTGGCGGTATCCTCTTTACTGTGTTGGATGTTTTAGGAGTTTCACAAATAGCTAACATTGCCATTACTGTTTCATTTATCATGATTTTTAGGGTGTTGGCTGTCAGGTTCAAATGGAAGTTGCCAGATATCTCCTAAAATCCGCCTTCACATAAAAGTAAGTTCTATTCTACCATTCCTATTTTAACTTACTAGTTCAACCTACAAAACCAAAACATGAAACAGATCATTTACATGATGGCCGCTTTGATACTTATCAGCTGTCAAACTCAACCAGAAAAAAAAGAAATGAACACAGGAAATCCATTTTATAGCGAGTACAATACTCCTTATGAAATGCCCCCATTCGATCTAATCAAAGACAGTCATTACATGCCTGCTTTCGAAGATGGAATGGAGCAGCAAATTGAGGAAGTCAATACCATTGCTACGAATTCTGAAGAACCTACGTTCGAAAACACCATTGCTGCATTCGAAAAATCAGGTCAGCTTCTATCAAAAGTGAGCAATGTATTTTTCAATTTAACTTCAGCCAATACCAATGACTCCATACAGAGCATTGCGAGAGCTATCAGTCCCAAGCTGTCGGCTCATAACGACAACATGTTTCTAAATGCTGACTTTTATGATCGTGTAAAAGCACTCTATGATCAGCGATCAGAACTGAACCTCACCATAGAACAAAACAAACTTTTAGAAAATTATCATACTGGGTTTGTAAGAGCTGGAGCTGCACTTAACAATGAGCAACAAGACAAAATGCGTGACCTGAATGGGCAGCTTTCTTCATTGTCTGTGGCGTTCGGAGAGAATGTCCTTGCAGAAACAAACACATTTGAAATGGTTATCACTGCGGATGATCTTGATGGTCTTCCTGAAAGTGTGATAAATGCGGGAGCAGATGCTGCAAAAGAGAGAGGTTATGAAGGTAAGTATGTTTTTACCACTCATCGTCCTAGTCTCTATCCATTCATCACTTACTCTACCAGAAGAGACCTTAGGGAGCAGTTGAAAAAAGGATACATCAACAGAGGAAACAATGGAGATGACAATGACAATGGCGAACTTGCTGTCAAACTTGCTAATGTTAGACTTCAAAAAGCGAACCTACTTGGATATGAGACCTGGGCCAACTATGTATTGGCTCAACGAATGCTTGATTCGCCAGACAAAGTATATAACCTGCTAGATAAGGTTTGGCCTGCGGCAATAGAAGCTGCCAAAGGTGAGCGAGATATGATGAAAGCGATGGCTGCTAAAGAAGGAAATGATATTGAAGTAATGCCTTGGGATTGGTGGCATTATGCAGAGAAAATCAAGATGGAAAAATATAATCTTGATGAAAACGAGATCAGACCGTATCTAAAAGTGGATAATGTCATCAACGGAACTTTCACATTAGCCAATAAGCTTTTTGGGATGACATTCGAAGAACAAACGGACATTCCAAAGTATCATCCTGACGTGAGAACCTACACTGTAAAGAACGAAAAAGGAGAACTCATAGGTGTTTATCTGTCGGATTGGTTTTACCGAACTAGCAAAAGAGGTGGTGCCTGGATGAATACCTATAGAAGTCAGAGTAACATGGATGGCAATAATATCATTCCTATTGTGACAAACGTAGGAAACTTCACTAAACCATCAGGAGACACACCTTCTTTACTATCTCAAGATGAAGCCACTACCTTATTTCATGAATTTGGACACGCTCTTCACGGGCTTTTATCAGAATGTACTTATCCTTCCATTTCTGGAACCTCTACTCCTAGAGACTTTGTGGAGTTCCCTTCTCAAGTAATGGAAAATTGGGTGTTCGAGCCAGAAATGTTGAAGCTGTACGCCTTTCATTACGAGACAAGCGAGGTAATGCCAACAGAATTGGTTGATAAGATCAGGAGCGCTGGACAATTCAATCAAGGCTTTGGCACGGTAGAGTACATGGCTGCTTCCTACTTGGACATGGCGTATCATTCTGTCACTGAGCCAATCACTATGAGTGGAG
>JBGCFL010000194.1:0-2529 GCA_045106975.1 Ekhidna sp.
AGAAAAGGTAAGACGGATACAGAAAAATACAGAGATCTAACCGATGCATCCATTGCCGAAGATAGAGCTAATACAGCCAGAATGAGAGAAATTGTAGCGCAGCATGGCTGGCCGACATATAATCTAGTAGGTGAAGGACCAAGTAACAATGCGTGGTTATTGGTTCAACATGCAGATCGAAACCCGTTGTTTCAAGCCAAATGCCTACCGCTACTTAAGAAAGCAGTGGACAATGGTCAAGCCAATCCTAGCAATTATGCCTATCTGTATGACAGAGTTCAAGTTTCAAAAGGAGAAAAGCAACTGTATGCTACGCAAAGCTCAAGCAATAATGGACTATACGAAGGATCATTTTATGCTTTAGAAGATGAATCCAATGTGCAAGTAAGACGAGAAGAAATGAATGTTACACGTTCTGTTGTAGAATATGCCAACTCTATGGGCTTTGAATACACCATCCCTAGTAAAGAAGAAGCTATAGAAAGAGCACAAAAACAGGAAAAGAAGTATGAAGAAGATTTAGCCAAAGCAAAAAAGGCCATGATTGACAAAGATTATGAGCAAGCGGCAATCTCCTATATGGAAGTAACAACAGCCAATGGTTATGTTAAGACTGAGGACTTTATTGAAGCAGCAAGAGCAGTAGCCTTGGCTAACCATGAAAAAGCCAGAAATGGCACAGTCTATCTTTCCAGAGCCATGACACGAGGTTGGAATGGATTTGAAGAAGTTAAAAATCATCCTGATTTTGCATACCTCAAGGAAATAAGTATTGCCAACTGGAACGACTTCTTGATCACAGCAGAGCAAATGGAATTGGATCGGTAGAATTCAATCAAGAAAAAAGCTAAGAGACAAGGTATGAGATTTCTTCACCTTAATTTTACCATATGCCTGATTTCAAAAAATATGTAACCCTTGCTGCAACTCCAGAAGAAGTATATGCAGCACTTACTTTTGAACCAACAGTAGAATTGTGGACATCTGCCCCTGCCACGATTAAACCAGAAGTTGGCGAAGAATTTTCCATGTGGGATGAAAGCATCTCTGGGAAATTTTTGGAACTTGAACCGGGCAAGATGATCAAGCAAGAATGGTATTTTGGTGAACTAGAGGATCCTTCTATTGTTACCATAAAATTGCATGAAGATAAAAACTCAACATCTATGGAAGTGAGACATACCAATATTCCAGAGGAGAGCTACGAAGACATTGTAGAAGGATGGAATCAAATGTACTTATTAGAATTGTCAGAATTCTACAACGGCTAATGCTCTATAGAAGGAAATCAAAGGATTAAAATAAACTAGACTTGAAAGACCTTCACGGAAAAGCCATTTTAGACTACTATCAAGGTGATGAGAACGCCTCGTTGCTAATTCATAACAATTACGATGAGCCAGAAGAAATGCCTGCAGAGGTGTTTTTCCGTGATGAACTTGATTTCACTACGCTAGAGAATCTTGCATTGATCGAGTGCAAAGGTAAAGTCCTTGATTTAGGAGCTGGGGCTGGGGCTCATTCTTTAGCTCTTCAAGCGAGAGGTTATGATGTAACTGCTTTGGAATACTCTCCCGGATGTATTCAAGTCATGCAACAATCTGGAGTAGATCAATTCATCAAAGAAGACTATCGAAAACATCTCAAGAAGTACGACACTCTTCTCGTAATGATGAATGGACTGGGCCTTGCAGGCACACTCGCCAATGTTCCCACTTTTATCAAAAAATGCATGTCCATGCTCAATCCAGAAGGCCAATTACTAATTGATTCTTCAGATATACGATATTTATACGAAAGTGGAATCGAAAAAAAGGACGGTTATTATGGTGAAGTCAAGTATCGGTATGAGTACAAAAAAGAGAAAGGAGATTGGTTTGATTGGGTGTATATAGATCAGCAAAAGCTCAAAACAATCATTGATAGTTTGGGCTTTGATTTAGAGATAATGATGACTGATGAAAACGATCAATACTTAGCTCGAATTATACAACCATAAGTCACCTCTCCTATTACTTTTTATCCAACATTATCCTACGGTTTATTCTTCAAGTAAAATTTAACATTCTCTTAATTTCAGGGTTATGATATTTGTTGAAAGAAAAGACATTGATCATGGAAAAACCTTCCTTTAAAGAGGCATTTTGGTTTTGGTTGAAATTAGGATTCATCAGTTTTGGTGGTCCAGCAGGTCAAATAGCCATCATGCATGAATTCCTAGTTGAGAAGAAAAGATGGATTTCTGACAGCCGATTCCTGCATGCCCTCAACTATACCATGATCCTTCCTGGTCCGGAGGCGCAGCAGTTGGCGACTTATACTGGGTGGCTTTTACATGGTACACGAGGTGGATTAGTAGCAGGTATCTTTTTCATTCTCCCTTCCATGCTCATTCTCATGGGACTTACTTCACTCTATGCAACTTATGGCAACATTCCTTGGGTATACGCCTTATTCGATGGCTTGAAACCTGCCGTAATTGCCATTGTGATACTTGCATTGATCAAAATCAGCAAGAAGTCTTTGCAT
>JBGCFL010000195.1:0-14816 GCA_045106975.1 Ekhidna sp.
TTTAGATTCAGTAAAAGCGCAGAAATTTGTAGATAGAGGACACGAGGTTGAAGTTGTCAACTATAGAGGAAATGTACTTGATTATGGAGCGACTAAGTTTGGTAATAAGTATACGGCATTAGATGTTTGGGATGTGTATGGAGGAAACTTTGTTCCTGAGATCATTAAAGGTAAAGTAGTAATTTTTTGTTTCCTAGGTGAAGAATTAGGAGATAGAGAAAATTTTGAAGATAAATTTTTCACTCCACTAAATGAAGTTTACATGGGAAGGGCATTCCCAGATATGTACGGAGGTGTAATACATGCGAACATTGTCTCAATGATAATTAATGAAGATTATATTTTTTATCTCTCTGAGACACAAAAAATTATTATCGCTTTGATAGGACTGTTTTTAAATATAATGGCTTTCTCATGGGTCTATAAAAAATTACCAAAATGGTATGATGGTATTACAAAACTTTTACAACTCATACAGCTACTAGGTCTTATTTATGTTATGATTTATGCACTGGACTTATACAATTTAAAGTTGGATTTGACATGGTTGCTACTGGGTATTGCCCTCTCAGGAGATGGATTAGAAGTGTTCTACGGTGTGATTAAAAATATTTTCACCAAGGACGGACGAAAAGAATTATTTAGAGTATCACGATTATAAAATTTAGAAAACGCCATTTATTAATACAAATCATTATGAAAAAGTTAGTTACTATCGCTATTACAGCTATGCTTGTTTTTTCGTTTGGCATTGCCAACGGACAAGGATACACATTTAGAGTTTTGGCCAATAAAGGTCAAAATAAAGTTAAAAAAGCAGGATCAAGCTCTGCAGTTGCCTTGAAAACAGGAGCAACACTTGCAGGAGGAGATGAGCTTATCGCTTCAAACGGAGCTTACATCGGTTTGATGCACAAGTCAGGTAAAACGTTAGAGGTTAGAACTTCGGGTTCTAAGAAAGTATCAGACTTAGAGAAGCTAGTGAGCACTAATACAGCTAGTGTATCAAGTAGATATGCAAAGTTCTTGTCTGACAAGATGAATGAAAAAGAAAAGCCAGGATACAGAAGTAGGTTGAATGCTACTGGAGCAGCTAAAAGAGCATTGGCTGGAAATGAAGTAATTCAGGTACTTGTACCAGAGGATGCTAGCGTAATTGGCGGTAACGCCATTGTGAGCTGGGATGTTCCAGAAGGAATGGAAATGAATACGTTCGTTGTGATCGTTAAGAATATTTTTGACGAAGAAATCATGAAGCAAGAAGTGAATGAGAACTTCATAAACCTTGATTTTACTTCTGAGCAGATGGCTAATGAAGAAGGTCTTTATATCATCACTGTAAAAGCAAAAGAGAACATGGATGTTACTTCAGGTGATATCGGTCTGAAGAGATTGACAGGAGAAGATGCTGCTCAGTACCAAGAAGGTCTGACTGTTCTTCAAAATGAAGTAGACCCAACTAGTCCTTTGAATAAAATCATTTATGCTTCTTACTATGAAGAAAATGGTCTAGTAATGGATGCTTTAACTCAATTAGAGGAAGCTATTAGAATGAGCCCTGAAGTTGATGATTTCAAAGATTTGAGAAAAGATTTGATTGAAAGAAACAGTATAAAAGTTTATACAGAAGCAGGAGACGAGTAATATCAATCCCCTATTCACACCAAAACCCTGATTGTATAGATCAGGGTTTTTTTGTGCCTTATCGTCTCTATTTATAAAGCTTGTGTTCGTTTATGATGTATAGGGAGGATGACAATCTATATTCATAATAGGCATGTGAACTGCTTGTTTTTAGTTTTGAGATCAGAACCTATTTGTTAATCAGTCATTATGAGGGTCTTTATAGGAGGAAGTCAAAAGTGATTACAAAACTAGGTTAGAGAATTCTAACTGCTTTATGGATATGGGTTTTGAGGATAGTTAATAGACTGTTTTGCGTAAATCATATATGCTGTCACTATAGTATGTTGTTTGGTAGAGTAAGCATACTGATATTGCTTAATTGACGAAAATCGTCATATCATAGAGATACAAAAAAACCTGATGATGCTTCATCAGGTTTTTAATTTATGTATTAAACTGGATCATTAATCCAACCCAATCATCACGAATGGCCCCCAGTATATTGGATCTCTAAATTCGTTTCGAATTTCTTTCTTAGCATCAACAAAAGCTTGTCGTTTGTCTCCCGTTTCAATCCATTTTCTATAAAATTTAATCATTAGTTGCTGTGTAGCTTCATCACTTACTTTGAATAAACTCATTATGATAGTTCTAGCTCCAGCCACAAGAAATGCACGTTGTAATCCATAAACACCTTCACCTGCTTGCATTTCTCCTAACCCTGTTTCACAAGCTGATAGAACTACTAAATCTGTCTTGTCTAGATTAAGGTTCATGGCCTCATATGCAGTAAGTATCCCATTATCGACATTGTAATTAAACTTTGTTTCATTTAGAATGTCTCCTGCTCCTGAAAGCAATAGTCCCGTTTTTAGAAGTGGATTATCATAAGCTGCATTCTCGTTAAATTCAGGATCTAAAATGCTTGCTTTAGGTGTCTCTTTAAAGAAACCATGAGTAGCAACGTGAAATATTCTCGGACTTTCTATTAGCTTCATAGTAGCTTCATCGGCAGCTCCCCCAGTATACTTTTGAGTTTCCCAACCTTTTCTGTTAAGAAGATCATTCAGCTCATCAATTTCTGCTTTGGTTCCAGGGAGATCAGTTACAACTTCAGCAGTTGATCTTGTCAGACCAGATGATGCTGTAGGCTGTCCTGGTTTGGTATCCATGTAAAATTTAGGATTTCCAAACATCAAGGCTACTTCTTTCTCTGAAACTACTTTTGTTTTGATTTTATTGATAAACAGGTCTTTAGTATTGCTGACCAATTGTATGTTTGAATTATCCAAGACATACTTACCATCTGGTGTTGGAATGGCCTCTAAGTTAATTTGATTGAAAACTCCATCAGGTGATAAATAGATAGTTGATATAGCCCCAACTTCATCGATGATTGGTTTCCAATACTGGTCGTAGGAATACTTATCGTCTATTTTATATTTGATGCTATTGCGATATCTCTTTAAAAATTTACTTTCTAGTTCTTCACCGTTTTCTAAGAGGATCATTTTAGGTTCTGATTTCTTGTCTCCTTTTACATAGAGAAGGGCGTACATAACAGAGTCTGTGAAAACATGGTCGAATACTCTAAAGCGAACCATTTCAATCGCTACATCATTTTCACCTAAAGAGTTTTTTACTTTAACCCAATCAATTTCTTGATTGTCAGAGCTTTGAGAAAAAATTTCGGACTTTAAGCTTATTTCCTTTTCAAGTTGCTCAATACTATTTGATAATTCTTGAGGATTAATTCCATTGTCAGCCAAGTCTTGTGTACTCATTGACAGGGCAGCAGTAAGAAGTTCCTTATCCTCTACCCATTTGGAGTACATGGAGATAAGATCATCATCGTTACTGCTCATTATTCTTTGGCGCACTTTGATGGAAGAGTTCAGTAAGAGTGCTTTTGTAAGTAGAGCATTGTTGTAAAGTTCTCCTATGTATCGTACGCTTCTGTTTCTACTAATAATCAGTGTGTTGTAAAATTCATAATCAGCCTTTATCGTGTTCCAGAATTTTGCTTTTTCTCTTTCACTTAGAGCCGGAAAGTACTCTTTTATGAAGTTCTTATAGTTAGCCAATACCTCTTCCATTTCTTCTTGAGAGTCTTTATATCTCTCCTGCATGAAATAAGTCTTACTAAGTTTTGATTGAACCTTTACAAACTCTGGGTGTGTCTCACTAAAGACACGTGAATATTGCTTACGTGCATTTTCATAAAACCTTTCTGCTTTTGAATACTCTTTTTGTCGGTAATTAATGTCTCCTTTTAAAACTTGAGTAGTTGCCGCATTTATATTATTCCTTTTTCCTATCTTTTTTGACCATATACTTTCTGCTTGATTTAAGTAAGTAATTGCTAAAGAATAGTTTGCAGCGGCAATATTTGCAACTGCCATATTTTTTAGAATTTCAGCATAAGTGGGGTTATTAGAGCCTAATTTTTTACCAATAATTCTCTCAGCTTCTTGGAAGAGTGGCTGAACCTTTGTCAATGGTTTCTCCTGAAAGAAGTAAACCAGTGCAAGTTTAGAAGTAGATTTTGCAACATCAACATGTTCATCACCAAAAGTGGTTTTCTGTATTCTAATAGCGTTGTTTAAAATTGACTCGGCTTTGTCATAATCTCCAATGGTCGTGTATACATCTGCCAGTTCTAGCATTGAAGGAACAGTTTTTGAAGACTCATCACCAAAAATGCTGATGGAAAGTGTATTTGCTCTTCTTGCCAATTGTTCTGCTTCTGTATAATCTCCTTTAATTAGGTTGAGCCGGGCATTCAGCACTAAAGGTTTATTTAGGTGTCTACTTGTAGTACCAAACTGATTTGATTTTTCCTTTAAAGACTCAGTTAGTAATTTTTGCGCGTCTGAATACCTTCCAATGTTCATGTATAATCCTCCTAAATCATCTTCATAGGATAGATTGGTGGACTCTGTAGTAATCATTCCTCTAGCTCTTAAATCATCTGAATCATAAATAAGATCTTCAGCTTCATCATATTCTCCTTGGATGGCAGATAATTTTGCTTTAGTAATAAATGCTACTGCAAGGGATGTTCTAGACCCATCGATTTTACTGTCATCTATTATTTCTATTGCATTATCAATGTTATCGCTTGCCTTTTCATATTGACCAATGTTAATTTGAAGGTCTGCTATTTTTACCAATTCTTTTCCATACTCAATATCTTCATTATCATATTTTTCTCTTGAAGCTAGCAAAGCTTTATCTAGAATTTCAGATGCTTTGGCATAATCATCAGATTCTTGATAATACCGCGCTAGATGGTTCATTATATCTAAATAATCAACATGTCCTGTAGTAATTTCAGGTTCTACTATAGCATGCCAACTTTCATCATAAATAGTTTTTGCTTCTGCGAACTTATCAGTGAAGTCTACATAGTAGTTGGCTAATTTTACTTTTGTTAAATGATAGGAGGGGGCATCCTTTCCTAATAAATAATCTTTCTGTTTTAATATTTCATTATCATAGCTTTCTGTGTTTTTGTGCTGACCTGCTAGAAGGGCTACTTCTTTAGCCAACTCTAAAAGCTCTATTCTCTCTTGATGAAATGCTGGAATAGCTGGGCTTGAAAGCATCTTGTTTACCTTATCTTCCAATTTTCTAATATTTTGATTGGCTAGGTCAAAACTGATATCCATCTTATCTTCCGATAGATTGAAAATACTTATTCTATCAAACTCTTTGAGTGATTTTTTGAAATCTGCTAACGTTATTTTAAGTCTACTTTTTTGACCATTCATAAAGTATGCTCTCATCAAGTTGGCTTGCATATTCATCACCGTATTGTGCGAAAGTTCATATCGCCTTACAGCCCATACATAAGCATCTTCATAGAGTTTTGATTGAGCATCAATAGACAATCCATTCTCTTCAAGAAGTTTAGCATTTAAAAAAACATTTTTAGAGTATAATAAGTGACTTTTCTTCATGTTGTCATCTACCCATTGCAGGTTGAATAAAAATGCCGAGTCAGCTGAGTTGTAGTTACCCATATGGCGGAATGAATTTGCTTTTACGATCATCATTTCCGCAAATTCCTCCTTGCGCTCCAGTCTTTCTGATTTACTTCCTTCATCAGACATTGCTCTTTGTAAATAGTAATCAGTCTGTTTATTTACCAATTTTATCGCATCACTGTAAAACCCTTTACCAATTAAGACTTGTGCTCTTTTCACATCAAGATTCGCTTGAATATCCTCTATTAAAGAACCAGCAGCTTCAAACGACGTGGTTGCCTGTGTTATGTATTCTCCCGCTTGTCTATAGTTTTCATAGTCGATAAGTACACCAGCTGCTTCCATTAAAATGAAACCGTGTTCGGCAGACTCTATTCCGTTCACATCTTCACTCATCTTGACCCCAGCTTCTAAAGGATCGATTACATTGACTAGCTCACCTAAGCCAACATTGATTTTGGCTTCTTTAATTAAAGCGATGGCACTGAAAGGATTAGAAAATCCCAACTTCTTTCCTGCTTTTTTCTTAACCTTAAGAATTCCTTTTCTTGCTTTTGAATAGTCTCCTACCTCATAGCTTTCTTCGGCTTTATCAATTTTCTTTTGGTATTGTGCTGAAAGTGTGGAGCCCATTATGAGAAGTGAGCAAACTAGAATAGATGGTAAGTATTTCATGTATTAAAGATTTTTTGGCATTATAAAGATATTATATTGCTAGGACTCGGTGGTTAACAATTGGTTAAGAATTTTAATGGCAGCTTTTGATATAATGGTGCCTGGTCCAAATATATCAGCAACGCCATCTTCATACAGCTCAATGTGGTCCTGTTCGGGGATGATGCCGCCAGCAACTACAAGAATATCTCCTCTTCCAATTCTTCTTAGTTCGTTGATGAGTTCTGGAATGAGTGTTTTATGACCTCCTGCGAGTGAAGACGCACCAACAATATGGACATCATTCTCCACGGCTTGTTTTGCAACTTCCTCGGGAGTTTGAAAAAGAGGCCCAATATCCACATCGAATCCAAGATCTGCGAACGAGGTTGCAATTACCTTAGCACCTCTGTCATGTCCGTCTTGACCCATTTTTGCTATCATGATTCTAGGCCTTCTTCCATCCAACTCTTCAAACTTATCGGATAGTTCTTGGGCGTCTTTGAAGTCTTTGTTGTTTTTTATGGTAGAGGAGTACACCCCTGATATGGTTCTGTTAGTTGCCTGAAATCTGCCAAAAACCTCTTCTATGGCATCTGAAATTTCTCCTAGAGTGGCTCTGTTTCTAGCTGCCTCAATTGCCAATTCGAGTAGGTTTTCATTACCTTTAGCTCCTTTGGTTATAGCATCTAGACTTTTTTGCACTCTGCTTTTATCTCTACTTTTCTTGATTTGATTTAGTCTTTCTATTTGCTTTCTTCTTACTTCAACATTGTCAACCTCCAGTAATTCAATTTCTGTTTTATCATCGGTAATGAATTTGTTCACACCAATGATTGATTCTTCACCAGAATCTATTCTGGCCTGCTTTTTTGCAGCATCTTCTTCAATTCGCATTTTAGGATATCCAGCTTCAATGGCCTTGGACATTCCTCCCATTTCTTCTACTTCTTGAATAATTTCCCAGCTTTTATTGATCAAGTCTTCGGTTAATTTCTCTACAAAAAATGATCCCCCAAGAGGATCTACGACCTTAGTGATATTTGTTTCTTTCTGAAGGTATATCTGGGTGTTTCTGGCAATTTTGGCAGAAAAATCAGTAGGTAGTGCTATTGCTTCATCTAAAGCATTGGTATGAAGCGATTGTGTGCCACCAAGCACTGCAGACATTGCTTCTATAGTTGTCCTAGCTACGTTATTATAGGGATCCTGAGCAGTTAGGCTATAACCAGATGTTTGACTATGTGTACGTAGTGCCATTGATTTTTCACTCTTTGGATTAAAGTCTTTTATGATCCTTGCCCATAAAACTCTTGCAGCTCGCATCTTGGCAATTTCTTTAAAGAAATTCATCCCAATGCCCCAAAAGAAGGATAATCTAGGGGCAAATGAGTCAATATCAATTCCAGCTTCTATTCCCTTTCTTACATATTCTAATCCGTCCGCAAGAGTGAAAGCCATCTCTACTTCAGCTGTAGCTCCAGCCTCATGCATATGATACCCACTTATGCTTATTGAATTGTATTTAGGCATCTTTTGAGAAGTATACTTAAAAATATCTGCTATAATCCTCATAGAGGACGCTGGTGGATATATATAGGTATTACGAACCATGAACTCTTTTAAGATATCATTTTGGATGGTACCTGAAAGCTGTTCTGGACTTACTCCTTGCTCTTCAGCAGCTACTATGTAGAATGCAAGTATGGGTATTACAGCTCCGTTCATAGTCATGGATACCGACATTTGATCTAAAGGAATTTGATCAAATAATATTTTCATATCCTCTACAGAGTCAATAGCGACACCTGCCTTACCAACATCTCCTTTTACCCTCGCATTATCACTGTCATAGCCACGATGAGTTGCCAGATCAAACGCAACAGAAAGCCCTTTCTGTCCTGCAGCTAGATTTCTTCGATAAAAGGCGTTGGATTCCTCTGCCGTACTAAATCCAGCGTATTGACGAATAGTCCATGGACGAGAGGCATACATTGTTGCATAAGGCCCCCTCAGAAATGGAGCTTTGCCAGCTGAAAATCCTTCTTGAAGATATTTTATTTTGCTCATGGATTTGATTTTTTCAATGTCTCGGCAATGAGTTTACTTGTAAGAACTTCAATATAGTATGATCCCCCACATTGATCTTGATAGGAGTCTATTCCACTCTCTTCACGGATCAGATTACCTACATTTCGAGAAATACGTTCATCTCCTATTTTCGTGGTGAATGAAACGGAATGAGAACCACCTAATATGCTTGCAAGTCCAGCGGATGTGTTTAGAAACCACTGATGATCATCTTGATTGAGATCAGAAATGTGCGTATGTATTGCAACTTCAGCTCTATTTAGATTTTTGTTAATTAAAAATCTTAATGCTCTAACAGTAGCGATCTCGAGAAAGAAGTCTGATAACGTATCGCGATAGATAAAAGAATGATTCGTATTTAAATTGGATAATGTCTCTTTCAGCTGGTCAACTGGACTTTGTGTTTTTGGAGATAGAAATAAACAGTTTTTGTCAGTCATTTCAGTTTTGATCTTTTCTGGTAGAGTTTGATCTACCTTTAAAAAGGATAGATTACAAATCTCTGAATCGATTTCATTCAATAGTATGTCCCAATTATAATGTTGATCCAGATTGAAAATGATACCATCACATCCTCCCATTAACGCTTTTAATGCTTGCTTATTTGCTTCTCTTCCTTCGGTGACTTGAACCTGTTCGTAGAGTTTCCATTGATGATCAGGAAGAGATTGAAAAAAAGCTATTTGACTTTCAAGTCCTTGTAAATCAGATGATTCATAGTAAGGAAGTAAAGAAATATCACCACTCGATTTCCAGTTGAGTGCATCATTTGGGTTTTCACCTTTTAATTGTTTTTGAGCTAAAATCTCCCATTCAGACTTGTCTACTTTTGGGAATACAGAAAGATCTAATTTTTTCAAAATTCTTGGTTTTGTTGAAATCGAAATACGAAATTAGGTTAGAATTACTATGTTAAGAAAAATTGCATTTTTCCAAGTAGTTTAAAGTGAAAACACGCTCTAAAGAGAGTATGAATCCTTTTGAAAAAGTCAAGGGTAAAAATCATTTTTTTTAGAAAAATATTTGATTCATATTTGACCCCCTTTCTACCAAAGAAGGAACTTTTTAAGCCAATATAAACCACTTAAATCACTCTATTCAAATGCATGAAGTTGTATGGAAAAACTGCCTTGATTTCATAAAGGAACGTATTCCTAATCAGAGTTTTGCTACTTGGTTTCAACCTATAAGACCTCTCAAGGCTGAAGGAAACGTACTTACGATACAAGTGCCAAGTCAATTTTTCTACGAGTGGTTAGAGGAAAATTATGTCTCTATCATCAAAGAGGCGATAGCAAAAGAGATGGGAGTGGGGGCACGATTGGAATATTCCGTTGTGATGAAAAATGAGGACGAGGGTAAGATGGTTGTCTCATCAACTAAGAATAATGCGCTAAAAGATCGTGAAAATGTAAAGCCAAAAGTGGTTGATTTAGGTTTTATTGATGATTTAGCAATAAAGAACAGTTTAAATCCTACTTACTTATTTGATAACTTTATTGAAGGTGATTGTAATAGGTTAGCTAGATCAGCAGGATATGCAGTGGCTAAGAAACCCGGCGTTACTTCTTTCAATCCTCTAATGCTTTATGGTGGAGTTGGTCTTGGAAAAACACACCTTGTACAAGCGATTGGAAATCAAATTAGAAATGAAGATAGCAGTAAGAAAATCGTTTATGTTGCTTCTGAAAAATTCACCAACCAATTCATTGATTCTCTAAAAAATAATAACGTACAAAGCTTTATTTCTTACTACAGGGAGGTAGATGTTTTGATTTTGGATGATGTTCAGTTTTTGAGAGATAAGGAAAAAACGCAAGAAATATTCTTTCATATCTTTAATCACTTGCATCAAGCTGGAAAGCAAATCATTATGACTAGTGATTGTGCTCCTAAAGATTTGAAGGGACTTCAAGAGAGATTAGTCTCTAGGTTTAAATGGGGACTTACTGCTGATTTATTACAGCCAGCATTTGAGACAAGAATGGCAATCATACAGACCAAAATTGAAGAAGATGGTATCTATATCCCAGAAGAGGTAATTGAGTATATAGCTTACACAGTTGATACTAACATCAGAGAGCTAGAGGGAGTGATTGTATCCTTGATAGCACATGCTTCTTTGACAAGAGTGGATGTGAATTTGGAACTAGCTAAGAGAGTGTTGAAGAACATTGTTAAGGAAATTGATTCTGAAGTTGGGATAGATTATATCCAAAAGACCGTCTCTGATTACTTCCATATAGATCAGGATGATTTGAAAGCAAAAACAAGGAAAAAGGAAATAGTTATAGCTCGTCAAGTGGCAATGTATTTTTCTAAAGACTACACGAATCATTCTCTAAAATCTATTGGTTATCATTTTGGAGGGAGAGATCATAGCACTGTTATACATGCACTTCAGTCTGTGAACGATATGATTGATACTGATTCGAAATTCAGATACTCAGTTGATGAATTGAAGAAGAAATTGAAAATGCGAACAGCATAAGATTAAGAAGATAAAATGAAATAGAAAGTCCTGCTAGAGAAATCTAGCAGGACTTTTTTATCTTCTAAATGGATAGTAAACTTTGCGACCTCTGCTATCAATCCCAATGACATCAAACCTGCCTCTGATCTTTTTAAGTGCTTTGGCTAACTCTTCAGGATCATCTACAGTTTTGTTATTAATTTGAGTGATGATGAATCCCTTAGGAATTCCCATACCCGAAAAGAAGCCGTTTGTTTTATAATCGATCACCTTCACACCACTAGAAATTCCTAACAAATCTCTTTCTACCTTGGAAACAGCTTCGAAACTCGCTTGTAATTCTTCCGACTCAAAAATATTCCTTTTAATAATGCCTGTAGTGCCATTTCTGTTTGTAAGCACAAGTCTTTTACCAATCATTTCACCTTCTCTCTCAACTATAATATTAAGCTGATCTCCAGGATAACTTTTTGCAATGAGTTCCTCAATGTTGGCTCTACTGTAGATGATTTCTGAGTTTATTTTTCTGATGACATCTCGTTTTTCGATACCTGCTTTTTCTGCAGCTCCGTCTTTTTTTACATCAGCTATAATTACCCCGTCTAAATTAGAGATCTCTAACCTGGAAGAGAGATCACTATCAATATCAATGAATTCAGCTCCAGCAAATGCCTTTTGTACCTCACCATACTTTACAATGTCATTAAATATTTTCTTCACAATATTCACAGGGATAGCAAAGCCATATCCTGCGTATGACCCAGTTCTTGAAAGAATAGCGGTATTAATACCTATGAGCTCTCCGTTGGAGTTGACTAAAGCACCACCACTATTTCCAGGGTTAATGGCGGCATCTGTTTGAATGAAACTTTCTATGGGAAATTTGTCTTTAAGGATATTGATGTTCCTACCTTTTGCACTGACAATTCCGGCAGTCACAGTCGAGGTGAGATTAAATGGGTTGCCAACAGCAAGAACCCATTCGCCTACATTTACTTTCTCCGAATTACCTTTTCCAATCACCGGTAAATCATTGGAATTAATTTTAATAACGGCAAGGTCACTGCTTGGATCTCGACCAACAAGATCAGCAGAGTACGTTCTCTTGCCTGCAATGACTTTGATTTCATCAGCATCCAGTACTACATGATTATTGGTGACAATGTAACCATCTTCAGAAAAGACAACTCCAGAACCACTTCCTAGCTGTTGAGAAGATCTTGGTTCAAAGAACCAATCCATCCATCCACCAGATCTATACTCTACTTCACTCAAAGTTTGAATGAATACAACGCTAGAAGTACTCTTAGAAGCGGCATCAACAAAGTCTTCGCTTGGTAATAATGTTTGTGTTTTTGGTTGATTATATATGGGGGTGAAGTCGGATGAATTAGTTATGGAGACATGACTAAATGTGTCCTCTGTTTTTTGATGTGTTTTGTCGTTTGTTAGATGATTTACGACCAAGAATGCTCCAGCAATACCAGCAATAAATCCAATGATAGTTGTCTTAAGTATGTTTTTCATTTTTAGTTATAAATTTCTTTAGGAAAGTTAACTTGATGAGGATCAAAAATGATTCCTTTGAATTGTTAAAAAATGCAAAGACTTACCTTTGCTGACTTGAATTAGCTCGTGAGGAGATAATAATTATTAGATGAAAAGAAGAATAGCCGTTCTTGGCTCTACAGGTTCTATAGGAACTCAAGCACTAGACGTGATAAAGCGCCATCCTGAAAAATTTGAAGTAGAAGTGCTGACTGCTCAAAACAGCGCCGATTTGTTAATAAAGCAGGCATTGGAATTCAAGCCAAACTGTGTAGTTATCGGTAATGAGTCGCTTTATAAAAAAGTTTTTGATGAACTTGATCCAAGAGAGATTAAAGTTTATGCAGGAGAAAAGGCACTTGCTTCAGTAGTAGAAATGGATACTATAGACATGGTGCTGACTGCTTTAGTTGGTTATTCAGGTTTATTGCCCACAATAAAAGCGATAGAAAGTGGTAAGCCTATTGCGCTAGCAAATAAAGAAACATTGGTTGTTGCGGGAGAGCTTGTCACCAAACTAGCTCAGGAAAAGGGAGTGAACCTCTTACCTGTTGATTCTGAACACTCGGCTATTTTTCAATGTATAGTTGGAGAGTTTCACAATCCGATTGAGAAATTGATTTTGACCGCTTCAGGAGGACCATTCAGGGGTAGAGATAGAAAGTATTTGGAAACAGTTACCAAAGCTCAAGCTTTAAAACATCCTAATTGGGATATGGGTGCAAAGATTACCATAGACTCAGCAACTATGATGAACAAGGGCTTGGAGGTCATTGAAGCGAAATGGCTTTTTGGTGTTTCATTGGATCAAATAGAGGTAGTTGTTCATCCACAATCAATTATTCACTCTATGGTCCAATTCGAGGACGGCTCTATGAAAGCTCAGATGGGTCTTCCAGATATGAGGGTGCCTATTCAGTTTGCTATGACCTATCCAGAAAGATATAAAGCAGATTACCCAAGATTTGATTTTGCTCAATACCCGTCTCTAACGTTCGAAAAACCTGATATGGAGACATTTCGCAATCTTTCTTTTGCTTTTGAAGTTGCTAAAGAAGGAGGCAATAAAGCGTGTATTTTGAACGCAGCGAATGAAATTGCTGTTCAAGGATTTTTGGAAGAGAAAGTCGGGTTTTTGGGAATTTCGGACGTTATTGAAACGTGCCTTGAAAAGGTAAGCTATATTCGCAATCCTGTTTTAGAGGATTTTATAGAAACAGATAAAGAAACTAGAGCGATGGCGCTCGAATTGATAAAGTAATGGAAGTATTAATAATGGTAGGACAGCTAATCTTAGGGCTGTCGATTTTGGTTGGAGTGCATGAGTGGGGACACATGGTGGCTGCAAAAGCCTTTGGTATGAGAGTGGAGAAGTTCTCTATCGGCTTTCCACCGAAAATCTGGGGAAAGAAGTTTGGAGAGACGGAATATTCTATTGGAGCAATACCACTTGGAGGGTTTGTGAAAATCACTGGGATGATCGATGAATCTTTGGATACAAAAACATTAAGCGAAGAACCAGAGCCTTGGGAATTTAGAGCCAAGCCAGCTTGGCAAAGACTTATTGTGATGATGGGCGGTATTATTGTTAATGTGGTTGTAGGAGTTATTATTTTCATAGGGCTTGCCTTTGTGAATGGCGATGCTTATTGGCCAAAAGAAGAAGTGTTGAAGCATGGCATTGTAGCTAATGACTTAGGAGAACAAATTGGATTCCAGACAGGCGATAAAGTACTTTCCGTAAGCGGAAAAGATTATGAGAGATTCTCAGACATATTGAGCCCTGATATGCTTTTGGGGTCTGAGGGCTACTATATAGTTGATAGGAATGGAGAGGAAATTAGGATTGATTTGGCTAATGACTTTATGGATAAGTTAGCAGATAAGAAGAAATCTGTGAATGTGATCGAACCAAGAATGCCTTTTACTATTGGATCTTTTCCTGAAGAGAGCGATGCAGCTAAAGCAGGATTGGAAGTTGGAGATGAATTCATTTCTATCAATGATCAATCGGTTAGGTATTTTGACCAACTGGGGAATATTCTTGATACCTTAAAGAATCAAACAATTACAGCAGTTATTTCACGAAATGGTTCGGAAAGAAGTTTTGACTTGATTGTTGATTCGACTGGTACTCTAGGTTTTTATGCTTCTCCTAATTTGAACATGGTGAGAAGACAATTTGGTTTTGGTGAAGCAATTTCAGAGGGAACATACAATGCTTTTTCAGTTGTATGGCTAAATATCAAAGGGTTTAAGAAGATGGCTTCTGGTGATGTTTCTGTCCGAAAATCACTTTCTGGTCCTATCAAAATAGCCACCTTCTTTGGTGGGGTTTGGGATTGGAATAACTTTTGGAGAATAGTAGGATTACTCTCTATGGTGTTAGCGTTCATGAATTTCTTACCCATACCAGCACTAGATGGAGGACATGT
>JBGCFL010000196.1:0-2817 GCA_045106975.1 Ekhidna sp.
CGAGCGTAATCGTTAGATTGAGTTGAGAAATTGTCTTTCATAGATTGGTCAACAGTTTTGAGTCTGTAGGCAACAGAGTGACTAGAGTCTAATTATTCAATCATCAACACCTTCCAAGCTGTATCTATTTCTCCTTCGTTCAAAAGATCAGCAGCTAGTTTATGTAGCTCTGTTTGAATATTCTCTTCGTCATCAAATGAATCTAAAATAGCTCGAACTTCAGGTTCATTTGAAAATGCAGCAGCATCTTCCTTGCTAGGTATAGCTTCTACATTTCCCAATTTACCAAGATGATTTCCCGTGAGGATAGTGCTATTTCTAATGTTTTTTGGAAGTTGGTCCACTCCTATTCCCATAGTTGTTAGTGGTTTGGCTACTTCAAATATAGCATCACCTGATGCTCTGGAATACCAGTTACCTCCCATTCTTCCTACTAAGTCAATTTTGTTAGGATCAATTTTGTTGTTTTCATTCAAAATGCGATCTGCAATATGAATCTTAAGCACCTCGCATATCACCAAATTTCCAGCTCCGCCTTGATCCCCCAGTGATTTCACCTCCATTACCTTGCATTCGAAAGATACAGGAGACTCTTTTACTCTTGGTGGCTCAACTACTTCAGATTTAACTTGAGTAAATCCAGCTTTCTCAAACTCATTTACTCCTTTCCCATACTCTGTACTAGAAAGCGACATCTGCTCTACAATATCATAAGAAACCACATTGACTACCACCTCAGCATGTTCCAATACATTTTCATAGGTATGCTTCGTGGTATTGTCCCTTCCTCTTCTTGCTGGCGAAAAGATCATGATCGGCGGGTTCGCACTAAATACGTTGAAAAAACTGAATGGGCTCAGGTTGACATTTCCATCTTTATCTACCGTGCTTGCAAAAGCAATTGGTCTTGGAGAGACTGCACCAAGCAGATAGCCATGCAATTCCGGAACCGATATTTCTTTTGGGTCTATTGTCATAATCTTGTGTGTTCTTTAGTATGTCAAGTTGAACTTGTCGAAACCGATCTAGATTTTGTCCTTTTCGACAAGCATAATATGACAGGAGACAGTGTTTCTAATCTGATATTTATGTAGCTGGTAACACTTTAGTAGAAACCTCACCAAAACCAATTCTGACACCATTCTTTTCTGCCTGACCTCTCATTATAACTGTATCTCCATCCTGAATAAATTTACGTTCTGATCCATCAGGCATTTGCACTGGCTTGGTTCCTTTCCAAGTAATCTCAAGCATAGATCCATACTGAGTTTCTTCAGAGCCTGATATAGTTCCACTACCATACATATCTCCTGGCTTAATGTTACAACCATTCACGGTATGGTGTGCCAGTTGCTGAGCCATGTTCCAGTACATGTATTTAAAGTTAGATTGTCCAACTACTTTCTCATCACTTCCTTCAGGCTTCACTGCCACTTCTATATCAATATTGAAATGCTTATCCCCTTCGTATTTCAAATATGGCAATACTTCAGGGTCTTGTTTTGGACCAGGTATTCTAAACGATTCCAAGGCATCCATTGTCACAATCCATGGCGAAATACATGAAGCGAAATTCTTAGCCAAAAATGGCCCTAGAGGCACATATTCCCATTTTTGAATATCTCTTGCAGACCAATCATTGAACATAACCATACCGAAAATGTAGTCTTCAGCATCAGCGGTAGAAATAGATGTGCCTAGCGTATTTTCACCACAAGTAATGAAGGCCATTTCTAATTCAAAATCCAACAGCTTGCATGGCCCAAAAACTGGCGGCTCATTATCATTTGGTCTTTGCTGACCTTTTGGTCTATGAATAGGAACTCCAGACTCTATTATAGAAGAAGAGCGGCCGTGATATCCAACCGGAATGTGTTTCCAATTGGGCATTAATGCATTGGCTGGATCTCTGAACATACATCCAACATTGTATGCATGTTGCTCACTGGAATAGAAATCTGTATAATCTCCGATTCGTGCTGGCATACACATCCGAACATCAGCTTGCATCAATAGAATATTTTCTAACTCAGAATGTTCTTTCAATTCATCATTTCCTTCTTGCAACAACTCAGAAACACGATTCCTGACCATCCTGCCTTTTTCCCTTCCCAATGACATGAAGTCATTTAGAAACTCAGAATTGAAAATGCCTTTTCGAATTTCACATCGCTCTAGTAGGTTGGAAAAGTGGAGTGCGTTTAAATCAATCAAATGATCACCAATGGCTACACCAGCTCTTTTCTGTCCATCTTTTTCAAAAACCCCAAAAGGTAAATTCTGAATTGGAAAATCTGAATTTTCTGGTACTTGAACCCAGCTTTTAAGATCAGGATTGTTAGCGCTTATCTTTATCATATCAATTGCATTAAGCTGCAATTTTATCAACTATGTTGAGATATAAAATTATTCACTCTTCGATAACTCAAATAATTACTAAAAGCTGACTTTTGTGCAGAAGGTTTATTTTGCTATCAATTATTAGAAGCTTCCCACAGCAACTAAAAATGCTTCCAAAATCCCGTTTGGTAATACAAAACCGGAGAAAAACACTCCTACCCCAAACACCTTGTTGTTATCCTTGACTATAGAAAGTGCAAGTGGTAAGAAGCTCACTGACATCATCGAATAAAACAAAGCAAAAAGAATGAGCATAAAAATCACAATTGCTGCATTATCTATGTAGTAAATGCCTGCAATTACCAAGAAAAGAGCGACCACACTCACCAATACAGAAAAATGAACAGATCTGCTTTCCACATACTTACTTATTGGCACAGAAAATACAGCTACAGCAGCTAGTACCATAGAAACCTC
>JBGCFL010000197.1:0-8521 GCA_045106975.1 Ekhidna sp.
AAGCCTCCCCACCATTCAAAAGGATTACTATTAGCAGTTAGTGCATGAAAAACCCAGACCACATTTGACCTATCTGCATTCAAGACGCCATGCGTAGTATATTGAATACTGAGATCCTGAAGAATGTTTCCACTCTCCAGAATCAAAGGCTCCTCTACCTTATAGTTAATTAAACTAAACTGTTGCTGAGCTAGTTGCATATACCTTTTCAAAAGCTTGTTCAAAATCTGCTTTAATATCATCTATGTGCTCAATGCCTACAGAAATCCTTAGTAGGTTAGGCTTTACACCAGATGCTAATTGTTCCTCGTCGGTTAACTGTTGATGAGTTGTAGCAGAAGGCTGAATGATGAGCGTTTTAGCATCACCAACATTTGCCAAGTGGCTTACCAATTTCAAACTATCCACCAACCCTGTTGCTTTTTCTTTTTCACCTTTCAGCACTACAGAAAGAACGCCTCCAAAACCATTTTTCAGGTACTTTTTCGCTAAGTCATGATAGGAGCTACTTTCCAATCCTGGATAGTTAACTTTTTCTACTAGCTCATGACTTTCGAGCCATTTGGCTAATTCTAGAGCATTATCTACTGTTCTCTGAACTCTTAAAGAAAGCGTCTCCAGTCCTTGAAGAAGAAGAAAGGAATTAAAAGGGCTTAATGCTGCTCCAAAATCCCTTAATCCTTCAACTCTTGCACGAATAGCAAAAGCTATATTTGGAAGGCCAAGAGGATTTTCTTCTCCGAATACTTCTGAAAATTTTAACCCATGGTATCCCTCAGAAGGCTCGGAGAATTGTGGGTATTTTCCATTGCCCCAATTATAGTTACCGCTATCAATGATTACTCCACCAATAGTGGTTCCATGTCCTCCTATCCACTTAGTCGCCGATGCAGTAACAATTGCTGCTCCATGTTCAATAGGTCTGAATAGATATCCTCCCGCACCAAAAGTATTGTCCACTACTAGAGGGATATCATGATCTTTTGCTACCTCTGCGATTGCTTCAAAATCAGGGATATTAAACTCTGGATTACCAATGGTTTCCAGGTAGATGGCTTTCGTATTTTGATCTATCAGCCTTTCAAAATCTGAAGCTTTATCACTAGCTGCAAATCTGGTTTCGATCCCTAGTCTCTTAAAAGCAACTTTGAATTGATTGAAAGTACCACCATAGAGATACTTGGTGGATATGAAATTATCGCCTGCTTCTAAGATGTTATTCAGTGCTAGAAATTGAGCTGCTTGACCTGAACCTGTGGCTACTGCAGCTACTCCACCTTCCAATGCCGCTATTCTCTTTTCAAAAACATCGTTAGTGGGATTCATTATCCTAGAGTAGATGTTTCCAAACTCCTTCAGCGCAAAAAGATTAGCACCATGCTCTGAGTCTTTAAAGGTGAAGGAAGTGGTTTGATAAATAGGCACTGCTCTAGATCTAGTTGTTTCATCTATTTCTTGACCAGCATGGAGTTGTAATGTTTCGTATCTTAATTCTTGTGACATGATATTCTAATTTTTAGGATAAAAAGTATTTGATGGATTTATTACAAATAGCTGATTTGAATTCAACTATGAATAGGATTTTTCCGGATGGAGTCTCACTCCAATCCTTAGATGATCACAAACCCTGAATGGATCAAATGAGATTAGTTGCAGCTGCAACAGCAACACATTTGTGCGCTTTTCGAGAAAATAGATGAAGCGATTTGAGCAGTTGTGCTCAAGTTTGTAGTACTGAAATGTTTGAATGTTTTCATAGCAATCAATTTATATTTCAGGAATTAGCACCGTTCCGATTTTCGGGGGGTTGCTAGCGCGTCATAGAGCCTGTCTCTCGGCGCTTCTTTATAAATCGACACTAAATCGATTTGATTTTACAAACCTAGTTGAGGAATTTTTATTTAACCAAATATTTTACCTCAATATTTTTAGTAAAAAATATAAATTGCTGATAATCAGGTGATTAAATTCATTTAAATAATATGCGTTTTTATGATTCTTATTGAATTGATGCTGAATAATGAAATTATTCACTGAATAATTAAGCCTCCATTCTATCTTAAAATAAAGGTATCAGCTCACTTTAAAAGTGAAACAATAAAGAGGTATAAATAGATATAATATTAATCCAAATTGAATAAATTAGTTATTTACAAATTTAATTTTCACACCTTATTTCAGCCTTGCTAAACCGTCTTCCGCTTGCTCCATATTAGGTTCAAGCTTCAGCGATTTTTTATATGATGCAATGGCTTCTGACTTACTTCCTTTCTTTTCATAAATCATACCAAGTCTCATAAGCGCTCCAGCGTGTGAAGGGTTTCCATTCTGTGGTTCTTCTTTCAAATAATCATCCAAACACACTATTCCTCGGTCCAGTTTCAACCCAGATAAAGCACTTGTTTTTCCTATTTGATACAATGATCCAAAATCAGTTGAGTCAGTTGCAATTGCTTTTTCAAACGTTTCAAAAGCTTTTTCATAATCACTCCTTCTCTGATAAAACATACCAAGGTTCAGTAGTCTTTTACTGTCCAGTTTTGATGCGGTGATGTACTCTTTTTCCGCAAGGTCATATTTTTCTAGCCCATTATAAACAATCGCTAAAGCGTCACTTCCTCTTAGTGGATCTATCTTCTTTATTGCTTTAGCAGTTTCTTCCGCTTTCTCATAGCTACCTCCCATAAAGCTGGGTGCTTGAGTGTAATACTGAACCAATCCCCATTGAGCATCCATCTCTCTTGGATTGAGCGAAACAGCCTTTTCGTAAGCATCCTTAATTTGCGGTGCTAACATTCCTTGACGAATTATATTGGCATTCTGTGCCATTACACCGAGTGAGTTGCCTAGCCATGTATAATATGTAGATGATTCCTCTTCATCAATAGCGTCTTCGAAAAAATCAACCGCATCATCCCATTCATCTTCATCAAAAGCGATTCTACCCAAGTAGTAATTTCTTTCAGCATTTTCATCATCAATGGCAGTGAAGAATGTTTTTGCCTGTTTCAGTTTCCCTTGATCAAAAAGGTCGACCCCTTTTTTCAATGATTGGGAAAATCCAAAAAAGCTTACTAAAATCAATGCAAGAGATATATTTTTTCTAATCATGGTATTCATTTTACTTATTTCATTTGAATCAAATGAAAGATGCCACCAAGATGTCAGAGGTTGCATCTGTCTAAATAAACCAATCATGTAAACTCGTTAGGAAATAAATTTTCAAAGCTTCATCTTACGGCTAGCTTAAATAATAGAAGTATGAATTTGAAAAAAATTAAACCACTTTTAGCATTTGCTTGTATATCATTGATGCTTGCATGTACTAACGAAAACACTGAGAAAAAAACTATGAGACCTGACGCACCAGTTGCAGCAAAGGCTGATTCTATATTAAAAGAACACGGGCAAACTCGTATTGATCCATACTTCTGGATGAGATTGAGTGATGATCAAAAAAATGCCGAGACACCAGACGTTCAAACCAAGCAAGTATTAGACTACTTGAATGCTGAGAATGATTACACAACTACTGTAATGTCTCATACAGAAAATTTGCAAGAGAAACTGTATGATGAAATAGTTGGAAGGATCAAGAAAACAGATGAATCTGTTCCATATCTCTCAAGTGGCTATTGGTACTACACCAGATATGAAGAAGGTGGAGAATATCCTATTTACTGCCGTAAGAAAGGAACTCTTGAAGCCAATGAGGAAGTCATGATGAATGTAAATGAAATGGCAGAGGGCTTTGGCTACTATTCTGCCTTTCCAGCAGGTGTATCAACTGATAACAAAATTCTCGCGATTGCTGAAGATACTTTAAGCAGAAGAATTTACACCATACGCTTCAAGAACCTAGAAACTGGTGAGATGCTGGACGATGTAATAGAAAACACATACGGAGGTGGAGCCTGGGCCAATGATAACAAGACATTTTTCTACGGCACGAAACATCCTGTAACATTACTTCCTGAGAAAATTTACAAGCATAAACTGGGCGATGACTCAAGCAATGATCCACTAATTTACCAAGAAAAAGATGACACCTTCTATACATATGTATACAAGACTAAGTCCGATAAATTTCTTGTAATTGCTAATTCAAGTACACTAGTTAGTGATTATCAAATTTTGAGCGCTGATAATCCAGATGGGAATTTCAAACAATTTATTCCTAGAGATGCTAATAAGCATGAGTACAGTATCTCTCATTTTGAAGACAAGTTCTACGTGATGACCAATAGGGATGCTCCGAACTACAAGCTTATGGAGGTATCAGAAGGTAATACGGCAGAGGAGAACTGGAAAGAAGTGATTGCACACAGAGACGATGTACTCCTTGAAGGAATAGAATTATTTACCAATCATATGGTGGTAGATGAAAGAAAAAATGGATTGACAAGCCTTAGAGTAATTGATCAGTCAACAGGAGATGAACATTATTTAGACTTTGGAGAGCCTGCTTACAACGCATACATTTCTGTTAATGCTGAGTTTAATACTACCACACTGAGGTATGGTTATACCTCTATGACAACTCCAAATTCTACCTTTGATTATGATATGGAGACCAAGGGAAAAACGCTTTTGAAACAAAGTGAAGTAGTAGGTGGTCATAACCCAGAGGACTATGTCACCGAACGATTATGGGCTACCGTTAGAGATGGCGTGAAAGTTCCTATATCAATCGTTTACAAGAAAGGATTTGAGAAAAATGGTGGACCACTTCTGCAATACGCTTATGGATCGTATGGCTCAACAATAGATGCTAGCTTTAGTTCAGTCAGACTAAGTCTATTGGATCGTGGATTTGCATTTGCAATTTGTCACATTAGAGGAGGTCAAATGATGGGGCGTCAGTGGTATGAAGATGGTAAAATGTTTAAGAAGCAAAACACCTTTAATGACTTTGTAGATTGTTCTAAATACTTAATTGAGCAAAATTATACTTCAGTTGATCATCTATACGCACAAGGTGGAAGTGCCGGAGGATTGCTAATGGGAGCAATTGTGAATATGAATCCTGAGCTCTACAATGGTGTACTTTCAGCGGTTCCGTTTGTTGATGTAGTTTCTACCATGTGGGATGAGAGCATTCCGCTCACTACAGGGGAATTTGACGAATGGGGAAATCCTAAGAACTTAGAGTCTTACGAATACATGATGTCATATTCTCCATACGACAATGTAGCTAATCAGGAATATCCAAATATGTTAGTCACTACAGGTTTATTTGATTCTCAGGTGCAGTACTGGGAACCTGCTAAATGGGTAGCTAAGTTGAGAGATATGAAAACAGATGATAATCTGTTGATCTTGGATACTGATATGGAAGCTGGACACGGAGGAGCTTCAGGTCGTTTCAAGCGATATAAAACAACTGCTTTGGAATATGCTTTCTTGATGGATCTAGAAGGAATTACAGAATAATTCATCTGCACTTTTGATTTTGAAGCCTCGAAGAAATTCGAGGCTTTTTTATTGCCGAATATTTTTGATCATCTGCCTTCTCTTTCTGTCAGATAACCGAATTTAGAAAAAGAGCATTCAATAAATATTCATCATTGCTCTCAAATAGAAAGCAATGAAAATTTTAGACACATTTTTTAGACACAACTCAAAAACCAGCCTTAAACTTAGATTCAGTAAGTCCGATAAAGAGTGGCAGGTTTACAAAGAGTCCAGCATCCTTTACGTTGGGGAAAAAGAATCTTGTCTCACTTTCATGGATCATCAAGTTTTGCTAGCCAGAAAATGAATCCAATGGATTAGTTCTAAAAATGCTTCCAACCCTGAGCTTCAAGCTCCACCACATTGTTGCTCCTTGTAACAAAAGTGCGTCCCTTCTCTTTAGACTGCATATATCCAATAGTATGAATGTCTTGATGATTTTTAAGCACTTCAAAATCAGGAGCACTTATCGTGAATAGAAGCTCATAATCTTCACCGCCATTCAATGCACATGAATTTGGATCAATACTAAACTCTGCTGCCGTTTCATAAGCCATCTTATCTATTGGTAGCTTATCTTCATAAATAGCAACACCAAGACCAGACTGTTTACATAAATGGAATGCCTCTGAAGCCAATCCATCCGAAATATCAATCATAGATGTTGGCACTATACTTAAATCTGCTAACTCATGTATAATATCCATTCTTGCTTTCGGTTTCAACTGACGACCTACAATGTATTCATAGTCATCCAGTTTTGGCTGCATTTCAGGGTTGGCCATGTACTCCTGCTTTTCTCTCTCCAATACATGAAGACCTGTGAACGCCCCTCCCAAATCACCAGTTACACATAAGATGTCGTTCTCTTTTGCTCCGTTCCGATATACTATCTTATCCTTTGCAACCTCACCTAATGCCGTTACAGAAATTACCAATCCAGAAGATGAGGAAGTCGTATCTCCTCCTACCAAATCCACCTTGTATTCATCGCAAGCAGCTCTGATTCCTTGGTATACTTTCTCCACTGCCTCTACCGAAAATCGATTGCTTAATGCAAGACTTACAGTCACTTGTTTTGGAACACCATTCATTGCAGCGATATCGGAAACATTCACAGCAATTGCTTTGAAACCTAAATGCTGTAAAGGCATATATGCAAGATCGAAGTGGACACCTTCTAATAGCATGTCTGTAGAAGTAAGAAGAAACTTATCTCCCATATCAAACACAGCAGCATCGTCCCCAATCCCTTTTACTGTGTCGCTATTTTGAGGCTCAAATTTTTCAGCCAATCGTTCGATCAGACCAAACTCTCCTAACTCACCTATTTCCGTTCTTTTTTCTTCGTTCATAATTTTATTTTATCTCTTGACACAGCTCAACCAAAACTCCATTTGCTGATTTAGGATGCACAAAACAAACCAATTTATTATCTGCACCTTTTTTAGGTTCCTCATTTAGAATTTGAAACCCTTCTCCCCTTAATCGATCCATTTCGGCATAGATGTCATCCACCTCAAATGCTATATGATGAATTCCCTCTCCTTTCTTCTCTATGAATTTAGAAATAGCACTATCGCCACTCCCTTCTAACAATTCAATTTTCGTTTCACCAAGTTGAAAAAAGGAAGTAGTCACTTGTTCTGATACCACTTCTTCTTCCTTATATGATGGTTTGTTAAAAAGAGTTTCAAATAATTTATTGGAGTCTGAAATATTCTTTACTGCTATTCCAATATGCTCAACGTTTTTCCACATTTTAATTATTCTTTTTTGATAGCTGACTTTAACTACCAAACGGCAGAATTTCGACTATGTAATTACAATTTGTCTTAATAATTGGGTCGAGCATCAGGCTCTATTAGTAAGTTTGCAAAAATGCGGAACTTTCACGCCATTGAGAAAGTTGTTGCTGTTGAATATTGAAAAATGGAATTGAGATCTGACATTCATGTAGAATCAGCTAAGATTCAGAATGAAATCAAGAATTTTCTTGGTTTGAGGAGTGATGAGCTCATGTTTGAATATGCCGCGGCTGATGGGAAAACCAAACTAGATTTGATAACTATCAATCCTAGGCATAATCAATCATTCTTGTTTAAAACCACAACTGGATTTGACAAGACAGATGTGCTGCACAAAATGCTCGAATATGTGCGCACTCACAAAGACAAAGAAAGTTCATTTACCATCCAATGGATGATGAAGGGAATGAATGAGCTGCAAACGTCTTATTTCAGAGCAAAAAATATGTATGATGCCATGGACAAGTTATACTACGGAAGGGACATGAATAACCTGACTGTTTTTAGCATTGTTCTAAACCCAGTAGCCTAATGATAACAGTAACAGATACAGCCAAAGACCAAATCACGTCTTTACTTTCAAAAGAAGGTAAATCACTGGATCACAATATACGCGTTTCCGTTCAAGGAGGTGGATGCTCTGGATTGATGTACGATTTATCATTTGATCCTGAGATAAATACTGCCGATGAAGTATTCGAAGACAAAGGAGTTAAAATTTTGGTAGATAAGAAAAGCCTTCTTTATCTCTTAGGCACCACACTCGACTTTTCAGATGGATTGAATGGTAAAGGATTTCAATTTGTAAATCCTAACGCATCTCGAACATGTGGATGCGGTGAGAGTTTTTCTGTATAGACAAGCCAACTAAAGTTAGTAGATGACTTATCTATTTGAATAAGCTATCGATAAAACATTTTTCACACCCTTGCTACAATTACAAATTCATGACTGAGAGCATTCTAAAAGTACTCAAGTATTATAAGTCGCTAGGTGAGAAAACAATACAAACACTTTCTGATGAAGACCTGCATTTAGATCCAGCTGATGGAGCTAATAGTATCTCTATCATAGTTAAACACCTTTGGGGTAACATGATGTCTCGCTGGACCAATTTTCTCACTGAAGATGGTGAAAAAGAATGGCGAAATCGTGAAGAAGAGTTTGAGTCTACTATTAAGACTCGTGAGGAATTAATACAAAAGTGGGATGAAGGCTGGGCATGTTTTCTGACTGCCATTGAAAACTTGCAAAACGAA
>JBGCFL010000198.1:0-6078 GCA_045106975.1 Ekhidna sp.
TGCGACAAAGTAGAGATTGAGCTTTGGTTTTCTTAGATATTTGCTTTTTTTGATAGAATCTATTTGCCCATTCTTGGTAGCAAAAATGGCATGATACATAGCAATAACATCTGTGAAAATGGTTTGATGATTCACCACAAAGAGGACGTTCTGGTCTGAAAGTTTTGTGAGAATTTCACTTCCACTGATATTAAGATTATTAGGTTTAAGTAACCAATGCCTGGTTACCCTTCCCATAATCTTGAAAACCCTGCTTTTCGTTTTTAAGGATTGATCAAATACATTCTTTTTCGGCATATATTGGGTCGGTTTGGAATGCTAAGTTAATCGTATTGAATGTATGATGCTCTTCAGAATGAGATCTTGATGATACTCAAGACTTTATATTAGCTCTAGGCCCTAATTCGACCACCTCAAGATTTTTAATTTCACCTTGTTCAAGGTCAAATCGCAATAGTGTCTTCATTTTATGAAATCCATGCTTTCCTGCTGCGCCAGGATTCATAAAGAGTAAATCATTCTTTTTGTCTGGCATTACTTTCAATATATGTGAATGACCACATATCAATAACTTAGGTTTGTAATAAGTGACATATTCTAGCACTTTCTTGTTGTATTTGGGAGGCTTATTTGCAATGTGAGTAATCAGAACTCTTACGCCCTCACGCTCAAAGACTTCTCCTTCTTTGCACTCAACTCTCAATTTTCCACCATCAACATTCCCCCAAACGGCTACAGTAGGTTTAAACTCCTGAAGTTCCTTTAATACTTCCTCTGTTCCAATATCTCCTGCGTGCCATATTTCATCCACTTCTTCAAAGTACTTGAATACTTTTGGATCTAGATACCCATGTGTGTCTGAAATTAAACCGATTTTCATTACGGAAAATTAGTGATACAATTTCGTTTAAAGCAAAATGGCATTCGAATTGCTTTTGCAACAATTCAATAAATTTTGAAGCTGACTATCAAGGATGTGTTGCCTTCACGACAGATGACTAATACAGATTTCTTATCTTAGTGTTTGTGAAACTTTGAGACGTCTAAGCCTCGTTATTACGCATATGAAAATTTTACGAATTGTATTTAGCATTTCTTTAGTATTGGTTCTTTCAGCATCAAATGCTCCTGCGCCAGATTCTAAAGTAAATTGGATCACTTTTGATGAAGCGATGAAGCTGCATGAACAGAGTCCTAAAAAATTGCTAATTGATTTGTATACAGACTGGTGTGGTTGGTGCAAGGTGATGGATAGAGAGACATATAACAATCAAATCATTTCGGATTACATTAATCAAAATTTCTATGCTGTTAAGTTTGATGGAGAGCAAAAAGAGCCTGTAGAATTTAGAGGTACTACTTTTAAGTTTGTCCCCTCAGGAAAAAGAGGTTACCACGAGTTAGCCGCTGCACTGACAAGAAATAAACTAAGTTATCCAACAACCGTCTTCATGGATGAGGAGTTGAGAATACTTCAAGCAATGGCCGGATATCTAAAACCAAAGCAGATGGAGCCTATTATTGAGTACATGGGAGATGGTCACTATGAGAAGACTCCATGGACTGATTTTCAAAAAAATTATAAATCTTCTCTATAGCTGCAACCTTTTCTTTTTTTCGTAATCTTTTAGATAGTTGTAAGGATAACCCCTTGCAATAAAGTAAAACTCAAATAACTACGAATTATGAAAAAATCAATATTAACAGTTGCATTAGGTGTCCTGGTTACAGGATTTGCATTTGCTCAGCAAGAAGAAACGAGAAGCCTCAATTCATTTTCTAAAGTAACAGCTCATGAGGCTGTAAATGTATACCTCAAAAAAGGAGATAAAGAGGAGGCGAGAGTCGTTTCTCGAAGCGAGGATCTTGAAGATGTTTTGACAGAGGTGAGTGGAGGAAGATTGAAAGTGCACTTGGAAGGGAATAACCATAGAAATGTGGATGTAGATGTCTACGTAACATATGTTTCATTAAACGCGATAGGAGCGTCATCTGCGGCTTCTATCAAATCAGAAGGCACCATTGAAACAAACGGTGATTTTGATGTAGATGTGAGCAGTGCAGGAGATGTCATTGCTAGTATCAAAGCTGATGATTTAGAAATAGACGCTTCAAGTGCAGGAGATGCTAAATTGGAAGTAAATGTTAAAAGCATAGATGCAGAAGTATCAAGTGCAGGTGATGTTGAGATTTCAGGTACTGCTACAGAGCAAGACATTAGCGCAAGTAGCTCTGGGGACTATGATGGGTATGATTTGGAAAGCGAAGAAGTAGAAGCAAGTGCTAGTAGCGGAGGATCTGTAAGAATCAACGTGAGTAGCAAGCTAGATGCAAGAGCAAGTAGCGGAGGTTCTGTGAGATATAAAGGATCTCCAAAATACCTAGATGCTAACTCTAGTAGCGGAGGTTCCGTAAGGAAATCATAACGAAGTTTAATAAAACAATATTCAATATCTAGGCTGATCTATATTTTATAAATATCATGAAAAAGCCGAGGTAGTAGAGAAGCCTGCATAATTTTGTGTAGGCTTTTTTTATATCCTACATGAACAAAATAATAGTACTACTTCTTTCTGTTGTCATCATTTCATCGTCTTGTGAATCAGAGGAGGAGAGAAGAGATCGATTCTTTGCGAAAGGAAATGTGTCCCTTGCGGAAGGAGATTATCAACGGGCGATTCCATATTACAATCAATCGTTGAAGATTGATCCAACCTATGCTTTTGCTTTAAACAATAGGGGAGTAGCTAAGATGGAAACAGATCATCCCTACGAGGCAATTTTGGATTATAATCAAGCCATTCTGCAATCTTCTGATTACTTGGACGCTTTGTTCAATCGAGCTTTAGCCTATGAGGAAATAGGTCAATTTAATAAAGCGCTGCAAGATGTAATGAAGGTTGAAAGCCTTAAGCCAGACTCTGCCTTTGTGTTTTTTTATAAAGGACTTATTCAAACAAAACTTAAAGATTACAATGGAGCGTTCAAAAGCTTGAACCTTGCAGACTCTTTAAATCCATTAAATCCGGAGACATTGATAAACATAGCGACCATTCACTATTTTAAAAAAAATAATGAAGAAGCGCTCTTAAAACTGAGAGAAGCCGTTGATTTAAGTCCAAACGACCCTAATGCATTTAATCTTTTGAGTTTAATTCAATTGGATGAAGGAAATTATCAAAGTGCTCTGTCAGAAATAAATAGAGCGCTGGATGAAGTGCCGAATGAGCCTTATTTTATTAATAATAGAGGTTATATCTATTTACAAATGGACTCTTTAGAATTGGCTTTGAGTGATATCAATAAAAGTATTCTGTTAAATCCTAAAAATGGATGGGCCTATAGGAATAAAGGAATCTATCTAATGAAAAAGGGAAACTATGAAGAAGCTGAAAGGCTCTTCCTAAGAGCAAATGACTCAAAGGAGTTCATAGACGAAATTTATTTTTATTTGGGTACTGTTTACCAGAAACTAGGCAATGATAAGAAGGCTTGCGAAGCGTGGAAGATGGGCTTAGCTAACAATGAGCAAGCTTGTCAGCTATTACTCTCTCAATACTGCGATTGATCTTTTTTGAAGAACAACTGGTACAGACATACGAGGTGACTGAACAACACTACAGGAACAACAAAAGTGGGAAGTAAAACATATGGAAAATGAAACATCGCATTGTTTGCTACTTCACCTCCAGCTACTTGTTCATAAAAGTAGGGGGTGTAGCTAATAGCCCTTAAGACTATGTTGAACAGGAGTCCGATCGCTAAAACATTCCAAATAATGGCGCCTATTCTATTTATACTTTTTCCACTAACCATGAATACTGCAGCGAATGGTGCAGAAATGCCTGAGATAATATCCAAGTTTGAACCTTCAAAAGTCAAGTCCAAAGGAATAAGTCCAGAGATGGCCAGCCACCACAATACGATCTCTACAGGCACACGTATAATATGAAGGTAAGTGAGAGTAGTAATGGGCATTTTGTTTAGAAATGCTCTTGATTTTGGAGCGGCAAAAAGAACAACAATACTGATGATTGTCAATCCAACAAAAATGAACAACCTCGGTGGCATGGAAAAATCTTGAAAGAAGTCATTGAATGTCAATGTGCAAATCACGAAAATCCATGAAAAAAGGAGGGCAAGAGTGATGGCAGGCGTTAGATCTTTTTTTGAATTGCTTGCAGCATTAACCGCATAGTAAATGAATCCTATTAGGGCTAAGACAATGGTAATGAACGTACCAGCAATATACGTGGGTGTGGTTTCCATCTTTTGTTAGGGTGATAGAGCGAGTAATATACTAAAAATGGAAAATGTGCGTATCATGATTTTAATCATGACTATTTTAGTAATTGGCTCCTTTATCTATGCTGAGGCTCTGAGAGAGCCTTATTTGTATGATTATTTCATGTATCCCATGTAATTTGCAAAGCAATGAATTTCGATGAATTGATCAGTTTCTTAGAAAAAAAATTGAAGGGTGTGCTTCCAGGTGAGAAAGCACATTCCTTGATGCAACCAAGATTGCCCGATGGAACGTCTTTGAGATTGAAAAATAGTAAGCCTCCGAAGGAAGGAGGGGTTTTGATTTTATTGTACAATGAAGGAGGTGAAGCTTTCTTCCCATTAATCCAGCGTCCAGAATATGAAGGTGTTCACAGTGGGCAAATGGCTCTGCCTGGAGGAAAGGCAGAAGAAGAGGATGACGATTTGATTATGACAGCTTTGAGGGAGACAAGAGAAGAGATTGGAGTTTCAGAGGAGAAAATAAAAGTCATAGGAAGTCTTTCTAGATTTTTTGTAGCTGCTAGTAATTATATGGTGGAGCCAGTTATTGGGGTTATAGATCATAAGCCTGACTTTGTTCCTGACCCTAGGGAAGTGAGCGACATTATCACTCCTTCAATAAACGAATTGATCAACCCTGCTCTAAGAAAGGAAAAAGAGTTGGTGGTAAAGAATGGATACAAGCTACAAAGCCCATATTTTGATTTGAGTGATCGCGTAGTTTGGGGAGCAACAGCTATGATGTTAAGTGAACTGGTTACCATCTTGAATGAGGAGTTTAATTCACAATAGAGTCTTAGACTCTGTTGAAAACACTCTGAAATAAATTTAAGTGAGGGCTTCTAATAATCGTTTCGTCATTTTGAACTTGTTTCAGAATCTGCTCCGTAGAAATCGTTGTGTTTCTAATCATACTTTTATGATGCACTGGGCACGGCATTTTGAAAATTTCTGATTCTTCAACGCATATTTCTCACAACCTAGACCCGATCGGGAGTAGTATCCTTTTTGTGAGGGTTTTGTGCGATGGGAAAAGATACTGCCTAGAGCGGGAGCGATGGTTCGGACGGAGAAATAAAACTTCTCTCCACTAAGTTTAAAAATGTTCGTTTTCTTATGAGAGCTTTACTAATTTTGCGCTCGGGCAGACGGGTACGACCAGCTCCCTCCGAATCCCCCAGGACCTGACGGTAGCAAGGGTAGGTGGTTGATGCGGTGCGATGCTTCGTTTGCCTTTTTTATTTGATTCTTTCTTCAATCAAAATATAACCCCCTCCAAATGAAATTTTTTATCGACACAGCCAATCTTGATGAAATCAAAGAGGCTCAAGATTTAGGCGTACTTGATGGTGTAACCACGAATCCATCATTGATGGCTAAGGAAGGCATTACTGGCGATGCTAATATTTTGAAGCATTATAAAGACATCTGTGAAATAGTGGATGATAATGTAAGTGCTGAGGTGATTTCTACTGATTTTGCTGGAATGGTAAAGGAGGGTAAAGAGTTGGCGAAAATAGATGATAAGATCGTGGTGAAAGTGCCAATGATCAAGGAAGGTATTAAGGCAATTTCTGCTTTTACGGCTGAGGGTATTCGAACAAACTGCACGCTTATTTTCAATGCGGGTCAGGCTATTTTAGCGGCAAAAGCTGGAGCCAGCTATGTTTCTCCTTTCATAGGGAGATTAGACGATATCAGTTCTGATGGATTGGCTTTAATAGAGCAAATTGTTGGGATCTACGATAACTATGGTTTTGAGACAGAAGTGCTTGCCGCTTCAATCAGACA
>JBGCFL010000199.1:0-21596 GCA_045106975.1 Ekhidna sp.
GTAAGCTTCCCCAAAAGCACCACCATCTCGAAAGTTGGAAAGAGTTGCCAAATTGTCTATCCCTTCGGCCCCACAGTATCTACTAAAGGCAAATGGAAGATCATTTGAAATACAAATGACTTTGGTGTTTTCAAGACCAGAGGCCTCTTTGTTGAAGCGAGTGGTAGACATAGCACAAATACCTGTGTCTACACTTGGGTAAATATTGAGAATCACTTTTTGACCTTTGAAGTCAGAGAGAGATACCTCTGAAAGGTCAGTATTGACCAATTTGAAGTCTGGTGCGGTACTACCAATCGCTGGAAGATCTCCTGATGTGTTTACTTCGTTTCCTTTTAGTGCTGTTTTAGCCATTATCGTTTTATTTATATGAAATAATATAGTCCAGAGGGATATCCCATTCGTCTTTCTGAGAAATTTCATCCATGGGAGAGGATAAAGATAACCCCACTTTCAGTGCTTTTGTTTCATTGAGTAATTGATCATAAAAACCACCACCGTAACCTATTCTGTCTTGGTTCTTATCTGATGCCAAAAGGGGAACCAATATTAAATCCGAGTCTGATAGTTTCGCAGGATCAGCGTTGATAGGCTCTGGAATACCTAAAGAATTATTTTTCAATACTGTTTCTTTTTTAAGAAAGTAATGATTCATCTTCCGTGTCTTGAAATCTGTTTGAGACACAACAATCCTTTTTCCTTGTTCCCACCATTTCTCGAAAAGTGGAGTTACATCTACTTCTTTATTCCTTTTGATTGGAAGAAAAGTATGAATGACTTTTGAATCTTCCTCATCAACCAAAAGCTGAAGACGAGAGATTATATTTTCATTGCGTTTTATGAATTCATCATGAGCCAAAAGTCTTCTATATTGAAGAATTGTTTTCCGAAGAGTTGACTTAGTGATGTGACTTTCCATTGCTAAATCATTACCCAGCCCAGCCCTCTCTATCTAAACTCCGATATTGAATTGCCTCCGCTAAATGCTCAATGGCAATGTTTTCACTTTCAGCCAAATCCGCAATTGTTCTAGAAACTCTTAAGATTCGATCGTAAGCTCTGGCAGAAAGACCCAATCTTTCCATAGCTGTTTTAAGAAGTGCCTTTCCAGCAGCGTTTATTTGACAGACTTCTTTTAACATATTGGAACTCATCATGGCATTGTTGAAAACACCTGCTTGATCTTTAAAGCGAAGCTCCTGAATCTCTCTTGCTTTTATTACTCTCTCACGGATTTCGCCACTTGATTCTGTTTTTCTATTTTCCGTCATCTGATCAAATGAGACCGGTGTTACCTCTACATGCAAATCAATCCTATCTAGTAATGGGCCACTAATTTTGTTGAGATATCGTTGCACTACGCCCGGAGCACAAACACATTCTTTTTCGGGATGATTGTAGTACCCACAAGGGCAAGGATTCATACTGGCTATGAGCATGAAGTTGGAAGGATAGTCTAATGAAATTCTAGCCCTAGAAATAGTAACTTTCCTGTCCTCCAAAGGTTGTCGCATGACCTCTAAAACGGATCGCTGAAATTCTGGAAGCTCGTCCAAAAACAAGACTCCATTATTAGCTAAAGAAATCTCACCTGGTTGAGGAATGCCACCACCTCCAACTAATGCGGCATCAGATATAGTATGATGTGGTTGTCTAAAGGGACGTTGCGAAATAAGCTTTCCTTCAGTGCCCAGTTTCCCAGCAACTGAATGAATTTTGGTCGTCTCCAGTGCTTCATGAAGAGTCAATGGAGGCAATATGGTTGGGAGTCTTTTTGCCAACATAGTTTTACCAGCACCTGGTGGTCCTATCATGATTACATTATGTCCGCCAGCTGCAGCAATTTCCATTGCTCTTTTGATATTTTCTTGTCCTTGAACATCTGCGAAATCAGAAGCGTAACTATCCAAATCAGCATAGAAAACATCCCTTGTATCGTATGCCAGCGGTTGAATTATTTCTATTCCTTCAACATGCTCAATGGCTTCATTAATATTTTCAACACCAATGACATCTAACCCGTCAACTATTGCTGCTTCAGTGGCGTTTTCTTTTGGAAGAATAAATCCTTTAAAGCCATTTTTTCTCGCCTCAATGGCAATAGGTAAAGCTCCTTTGATCGGGCGTAGCTCTCCGTCTAGTGCTAGCTCTCCCATAATGACATATTGCTCCAATTCTTCTGCAACAATTTGTTCTGATGCTTTTAGGATTCCCAATGCAATGGGTAGATCGTAGGCAGAACCTTCTTTTCTAATATCAGCGGGAGCAAGATTGACCACTACTTTTTGACGTGGCATTCTATATCCAAAATGCTTTATGGCGGATTCTACTCGTTGTTCACTTTCTTTTACAGCTGAATCTGGCAGGCCTACCATGAAAAACTTGGTGCCTTGACCTACATTCACTTCTACTGTGATTTTATAGGCATCTACACCATACACTGCACTTCCATAGGTTTTAGCAAGCATTCGTTCTACTGTCAATCTTAAATAATGGACTTAAAGATAAGAATAACCGTGATATGGCAATCTAATTTTTTAGAGCTAATAGAGATTTACTACTTAGAGGAATATAAAAATTATCTAATCGTCATCATCATCTTCGCCCTCACCATCTTCGTCTTCGTCCTCTTCTTCATCTTCACTGTCTGCTTCCTCATTTCCTTTGTCGTAGAGTTTGGCTTTTAGGTGGACTATCTCTTCTTCAAGATCTTCAATCCCATCTTTTATTTTGTAGACGTTCATACGCTCCATCACAAAGGAAACTATCATCATGATAGCCATGATAAGGAAGGCAACCATAATGTATTTCGGGAATTTGATGTAAGAAGAAAGTTTAATCTTTGATAAGTACTGTTCTGTATTTACTAAAATGTCAATAGAAAAATAGAGCACAGTTAGCGCAATAAGCACGTATAAAATTTGAAATATGAGTTTAAACCTTTTCATTCTTCACGTTATGATGACCGAAAGTTAGAAAAATATTCCACCAATGTTAGGAAGATTGGATAAGCATTGACTTTTTAGAATATTCCCTAAAATAAAAATCTCCTCTGAGGAATATTCCATCTGCAAGAAAAGCCTAATATGAGAGATGACGTATCAATTTGCCCATTGCTGTCTTTCTCGTTTCGAAGTGTAGCATCTAAGTCAAAAAATAGATTATGTTTCCACATATAGGTTCCTCGAATAAACAAAATGGACAAATTTGTCTTGTTTCCTTGAAGGTGGTCATTCCCAAATTCTTTAACTGCTCCGTTTTCATCTAATGCCCTCACTGTATAATCCTTTAGGATATCTCTTCCATAGTTTATATTTCCAATGTCATTTCCGTAACTCGCTAACAAAGTGACCGCTTCAAAACTAAACTTGTCATTCACTTGATAATTGACCTTCCCGAGGTATTCTGTAAAATTGGCACCAAGAGGATGTGCTAATGCCAAATTGTAATGACTATAGTTTGTAAACCCATCCTCATGTGCATAAGTATAAGGTCTTGCCTTATTTACTTCCCCCTGAAGGATTAAATCCTCAAGCCCGAAAGCATTCATATACTTAGCTCCTAATTGAATGCCTTGCTTATTTCTCCAAGAGCCAGTACCGGCAAACGCCTCACTAAAAAGGAGTTCATCAATGACTAACTGGCCGTAAAGGGAAATTCGATTTTTGATGTTCCATTTGAAATCCATTCCCACTATGGCATTGTCTTCACTGCCGTTTTGTTGCTCTACTGCACGATAGAAAATAATTGGATTCATATATTCAATTTTCAATCCGCCTGTAGAATCTCCATACATGACAGACTCAAACAACCCAATATGAAGGTTTGGTTTCACTTTGATGTTGAGGTGATGCATCGCCATGTATTTTTTAGAAAAACCACCTGTCCCTAAAATGCCAAAAGCCCCTCCATCGACATCTGCTATTAACTCTGCAAAAATGTTGGTATAGTCAAAAACACTAGTCTCTGTATTGATTCTTAGGTAGGGGTAATTGTTTGCATAATCGGAGAGAATAAGAGAACGGACACCATTACCGACAAAGTGTTTACCATACCCTAGCTGAGCGGAAATACTCTCACTTAAGCCGACATCAATATACCCTTGGGCTCGTAGAAAATCTACTCCTGTATTATTGTATTGTTTCCAAAACCCTTCAAAAGGGACTGCCAAAGTACTATCTCTTACATCGTTTATAAACTGAGCATACTGAGCTTGATTTTCGGTTAGATAGGTATAAAAGGCAATTTTTTTATCAATCCTTCCTCTAATTTCTAGCCCTCTTGAGTTTACAAACAGTGTGCCTGTTCCATCATTTGCCTTTCCGACTGAAAACTGAAGAGCAGGGTTCACATGAAGGTCTAGTTTCTTGTCATGGTAGTAATAGAGGTCTGTTGGATACTGATAAATTTTCTTGAAAATTGGGTGTTTGGATAGAGTTGAGTCATTTGAATAGGTTCTCATTTCCTTTCTTAAATAAGAACTAGCATGTGATCCCATAAAATCCTGGGTAGATATTCTTGAGTAAGGCTTGATGGTCGTATTAAACCCTTGATTCTTATTTACATCTTCCATCTCCATTTTTTGATAAACTGGATGGTGTAGTGGAAAGTCAGTACTTTGAGTAAAGGACTGAATACTTAGTAATAGGAAACAAATAATAATAGGAAATTTCTTCATTACGGTATGAAATTCCACTGTAAAATAGGTTGCTACTGCATTAATTTTTGAAAAATTCGTCAAAATCACCTCACTATCAGGTGAATATTTGAACTTCGATAATATGATAGATTAAATAATTTCTAAACTGATTCCATTTCAGATATTGAATTAGATTCAAGAGTAAGCTTTTTACTTATATTTCTGATTAGTAATGATCCCTATTTTTATGAATTCAGTATCATTTGATAATACTCTGTTTCAATAAAAATTGAAATGAGACTATATTACATTTCTAAACACCTGATTATTCCATCACTACTTTGGAAAAAACGTTAACATCTGTTGCAGAGAAAGTAAAAGATCTCCTTGATCAAGCATATTCATGTAGAGTTAATGATTTAAAGAGAAGTATTTCTTTATCAGAGGAAGCACTATCAATTAGTCGTGAGAATGAGCACACTGCTTGTATTGGAAAATCGCTTTGTCAGCTTTCCCTTTTCCACATGATCATTGGTGATTTTGACTTGTCAACCAATATGGCTAATGAAGCTATTGAACATTTTGAAGAAATCAATGATATAAAAGGAATAGCTGATGCCAAGTATACCATTGCCGGAGTTCTCTATAAAACAGATGATTTTAACCAGGGTTTAGCCTACCTTATTGATTGCTTAAAGACGTATAATAAGCTTGAAGATTTTCATAATCAAGCCAGAGTTCAAAAATCAATGGGTACTATCTATGAGTACTTCGGAGATATAAAAAGCGCAATTCAGACATATGAAGAAGCTATCGAGTCAGGTAAAAAAGCTAATGATCTTAACTTGCAATCAAATGTTTATAATCCTCTATCAGGGATTTATCTGAATCAAGGCAAAGTCGAAAAAGCCACAGAACTTATAGAAAAATCCATTAGCCTTAAAAAGCAAACGCAAGATATCAGAGGACTAGCTTTTGCTTTGTATGGAAGAGGGAAAATTTTTCTCAAAACACAACAAAATGAACTTGCTGAAAAAGATTTTTTAGAAGCGATTCAAATCCATACTGAGATGGGTGAAAAGCTTGGGAACGCCATGTGTTTTCATAAATTGGGAGCTCTTTACCTCCAAATGGAATTGCTAGGTAAAGCAAAAGAGACATTGATCAGGGCTCTTGAGTACAGCAATAAGAATAGAATAATTCTGATCAAGTTTAAAGCTAATCTTCTACTTCATGAGATAGCAAAGAGAGAAGCTGATTTTGAGTTGGCATTGAAGTACATGACTCAATACGTAGAAGAGAAGGAAAGTGTGATCAACGAAAAGACATCAAAATTAATTGAGAGCTATGACGTGATCACTAAGATGCAAGCACTAGAATTAGATGCTCAGGCTCAGAAGGAAAAAGCTGATATTATTGAAAAAAAGAATATAGAATTAGATTCATTTTTCTACCGTATCTCACATGATTTAAAAGGACCAATCACTTCTATGATGAGCCTAAGTTATTTGGCAAAAATTGAAGTGAAAGATGAGACGGCTAGCAAATTTTTAACGGAGTATGAGGGGCAAGCTACTAGATTAAATACTATTCTAGATGGTTTATTGACTTTAACAAAAATGTCTTTCAATACCGACTCCAAACAAGATATTGATTTTGAAAAAGTCATTTATGACTGCATTGCTTCCTACAAATTTCTTGACAATTTTGAAGAAGTAGAGTTCAAAATAAATGTAGAGCATAGTATTAAATACAAAGCTGAATGGGCGTTAATCAATACGATTATTCAGAATCTTATTGAAAATGGGATAAAGTATGCTCGCATTGAAGACAACACCCCTTTGATAGAAATTGATATTTCTACAGACAATCAAAATATCCATATCCAAGTAAAAGACAATGGAATAGGCATGTCTGAAGAAACTCAGTCCAAAATTTTCAAAATGTTCTTTCGAGCGAATAGAAAAATAAAAGGGACTGGATTAGGTCTTCATATTTTAAATCGCGCCATTGATAAGCTAGACGGTTCTGTAAAAATTGATAGTGAGCTAGGCGTTGGATCTAAGTTTACGGTTAGCTTACCAAACTAGGTTTTTCTTCTCATATAAGGCTCAACGAAATGTTGTAACCTATTCTCTCCTTTACTAACTATTAGTTTGCTTTAAAAAATGGAAATTTTTTAAGTCCCACTTATGCTTTACGTGTCAAGAATTTTTTAAAGTTCTAGCCATTTTTAGTAATTTGGTAATGTGTTCCTTATTCGAAGCAACTAGAAATCTGCTTGAAATTTAGTGTTCAATACAGCTATAAAATCTAAATGAATCTCACGCGATATGTCACAAAGTGAAAATCAGAAAAATAGTATTCAAAAAGAATTAGATTTTCAAAATCAGAATTTGAATGACTTGAACACTGCACTAAATGAGGCTCAGAGATTGAGTCATATAGGTAGCTGGCACTGGGACATGTCAACAGACGAAGCAGAGTGGTCTGATGAAATGTATCATATCTACGGAGTGACTAAAGAGGGTTTTTATCCTTCTAATGAAAACGTAACTAAAACAGTGTTCCCTGAGGACCTCCACAAGGTAGAACAGGGTATTGGTGCATTGTTGATGAATAAAATATTTAAACCTTTTGAATTCAGAATAAAAAGACCCTCTGGTGAGATCCGGAATTTATACATTTTGGCTCTTGAAAAGGGTGCGGCCGGAACTGAAAAGGAAAATATGATTTTTGGTGTGACTCAGGATATCACTGAGCGCAAGCAATCTCAAAGAGCCATACATCATTTAGCTCAGATCGCTTCAAACTCTACGGATATGATATTTTTGATTGATGGAAAGTATGAATATCAAGCAGCAAACGCTGCATATCTAAATGCTTATAACTTAAGTAGTGATCAGTTAATCAATAGAAAAATTATTGACGTGGTGGATGAGCCATATTTCAATAATGTAGTGAAGCCAAATATTAAAAAGTGCTTGAATGGCGAAACGGTCAACTATCAGACTTGGTTTGAATTTCCTAGCATTGGTAGGAAATACATGGATGTGAAGTATAGCCAATACTTAAATGATGAGGGAGATTTAGCTGGTGTAGCAGTAACTGCTAGTGATGTCACATTGCGAAAACATGCAGAGGACAAAATAATAAGGTCACTAGAGGAGAAGGAGTTGCTATTGCGTGAGCTTTATCATCGTACGAAAAACAACATGCAGGTCATAAGTTCTATGCTATCTATCAAATCATTATATACAGACAATGTAGAGGTAAAAGAAATGCTTGATGAAACAAAAAGTAAGATTCTGGGAATGGCTCTCGTTCATGAAAAATTATATCAAGCAAACGACCTATCGAGGATAGACCTTAAAGATTATATTTCTGATTTAGTTGAGTTACTAAAAAACAGTTTACTCCCTAAAGTAAATAACTTGAAAATAGCAACTCACCTACAAAGCACTAAAACAAATATTGATACAGCTATTCCGTGTGGACTAATCATTAATGAATTGTTTACTAATGCCATAAAGCATGGATTTCCAAATGATGAACAAGGCACAATAAAGATTGAACTTATCAACAATGGTTCAGACATATGCATTTCTGTAAGCGATACTGGAGTCGGTATTCCTAAGGAAGTCGATTTCAAAAACAGCAACACATATGGTTTACAGGCCGTTGTAATGCTGGCCGAAATTCAGCTTGGAGGATCCATATCATTAATCAATGAAAATGGGACTGAGTTTACTTTAAGATTTAAGGAAGCGCCAAAAACAGATAGAATCTAGATGTCATTGAAAAAGAAAATATTGATTGTAGAGGATGAGGCAGTCCACGCCATGTATCTAAATATTCTACTTAAAAAAACAGGATATGAAGTGACTGGAACAGAGGCCACTGGAGAAGGTGGTCTGGCAAGTGTAGAGGCAAACTGTCCAGATTTGATATTAATGGATATTAATCTAAGAAACTCAATGGACGGAATAGAGTTGGCCACCCTTCTTAGAGAAAAACACAATTTCCCAATCATTTTTGTGTCTGGTTTCGACGATGCTGAAACGCTAAATAGAATAAAGCCAATCAAGAATACCTGGAAACTAACAAAACCAGTTCAAGAAATAGTTCTTTCAAAATTAATCACTGAAGCCTTAGAGCTGAACTAAATCTTCGAGATCTACTCCGCTCTTCATAAAGTATGAGCTAGATTCATGAAGAGGTGCTCATTCGAAAGAACTCATTTTACATCAACGGCAATTTTCATTTTAGTGATTTGATTTAGCTTTAATGCGCATTAACTCACATAAAAATGAAAAGACACACTACTTTTAGCATCATTGCTCTACTCTTTTGTACGGCAATTTCAGCACAACCGCTTTGGCTAAGAACCTCAGCAATCTCTCCTGATGGCTCTACTATTGCGTTTTCCTATAAAGGAGACATCTACACGGTATCCTCATCTGGAGGAAAAGCCGCTGCACTTACGCTCGATGAAGCCTATGAATATTTACCTGTCTGGTCACAAGATGGAAAGTCCCTTGCTTTCGCATCGGATCGTTACGGAAATTTTGACATTTACCTGGCAAGCGTTAGCGGTGAGGATATGAAACGTTTGACTTATCACTCCTCCGACGATTTCCCCAACACTTTTACGAAAGACAATAAAGTAGTCTTCAATTCTTGGAGGGTGGATATCCCAAAATATGCTCAATTTCCCAATGGTAGAATGCCCGAGCTTTACACCATCCCAGCAACGGGAGGAAGACCTTCTACATTATTGACCACACCATCCGAATCTGTTTCCTTTAACAGCACTGAGGACAAAATCTATTATCAAGATAGAAAGGGATATGAAGACCCCTTGCGGAAGCATCATCAGTCTTCGATAGCAAGAGACCTTTGGGTGTATGATACTAAGACGGAAAAGCATACACAGCTAACCTCATTTGCGGGTGAAGATAGAAATCCGATTTTAAGTCCAGATGAGACTTCAGTTTACTACCTAAGTGAAGAGTCTGGTACATTCAATATTCATAAAATGGATGCGAACAATCCTTCAAACACCTCTCAGCTCACTTCCTTTGAAAGACATCCAGTACGCTACATGTCCATGAGTCAAGACGGCATGCTTTGCTTTAGCTATGACGGAGAATTATACACGATGAAGGAGGGGTCAAATCCTCAGAAAGTAAATATTGAAATCAACACAATAAGACAAAATAAACTGCGTGAAAATATGCCTATCTCTTCAGGTATATCTGAAATGGAAATTTCCTCTAATGGAAAGGAATTCGTATTTATTAAACGTGGTGAAGTCTTTGTTTCCTCAGTAGATGGAGGTACAACCAAGCGAATAACCAATACGCCGGAGCAAGAGCGCTCAGCTAGTTTCAGTCCTGATGGAAAGTCCATCATCTATGCTGGTGAGCGAAATGGCTCATGGAATATTTATGAAACTAAAATAGTAGATGAGAAGGAGCCTTACTTCTTCGCTTCTACTTTACTAAAAGAGGAAGTTCTGGTAGCGACAAGCAAAGCAGAGTTTCAGCCAGTCTATTCTCCAGATGGAAAGAAAGTGGCTTATTTAGAAGAGCGAACTACGTTGAAAATGATTGACTTAGCGTCAAAAAATACCGAAACGCTACTTCCTGCTATAAGGAATTATTCATATTCCGATGGTGATATTTTTTACAGCTGGTCGCCAGATAGCAAGTGGATTGCATCCGATATGATCATGCCGCAGCAATGGATTGGTGAGGTAGGTATTATCAATGTAGCTACCAAAGAAGTAACCAATGTGACAAAGAGTGGCTACTCAGAAGGGGGTGCTAAATGGACTGAAGACGGCAGTATGCTATACTGGTATTCTGATCGTGATGGAATGAAAAATCATGGTAGCTGGGGCTCGGAAGTGGATGCTTATGGATTGCTACTGACACAAGAGGCATACGATAAATACCAACTGGATAAAGAGGACAAAGAACTTTTTGATGACGCCCAAGAAGATGAAGAGGAGTCTGAGAGCAAGGACGATAAAAAGAAGGATGATAGTGAGGATGATGAGGTGAAGCCAATAGAAATTGACCTTAAAGATATGCGAAAGAGAAAGGTGAAATTAACCGTTCATTCTTCTCGCATGAGCGACGCACTACTTTCCAAAGATGGGGAAAAATTATTCTATTTAGCTCGTTTTGAGAAGGGCGCAGATTTATGGGTAACCAATCTCAGAAGTAAGGAAACTAAGCTACTAGCTAAGCTTGGCATAGGCGGAGGTGGCATGATATTGAGTGATGATGGAAAGTCTATTTTCATTATTTCCAATGGAAGAGCCATGAAAGTAAATGCTGAAAGCGGAGACAAAAAGAGCTTGAACTTCAAAGGGGAAATGGAGCTAAAATCAGTTCAAGAAAGAGACTACATGTTTAATCACATGTGGCAACAAGTAAAGGATAAATTTTATGTCGTTGACCTGCACGGAGTTGATTGGGATGGCTACAAAAGAGACTATGCCAAGTTCCTTCCACATATCACGAACAACTATGATTTCGCTGAATTAATGAGCGAATTGTTGGGCGAGCTGAATGCATCACATACTGGTTGTCGCTACAGACCTGGTGGAAGTACCAATGATCAAACTGCTTCTTTAGGCTTGTTTTTTGATGAAACGTATACAGGAAATGGCCTGAAGGTAGCAGAAGTGCTGAAAGATGGACCAAGCGATAAAGCAGAACTTGACATTAGGTTAGGTGCTATCATTGAAAAGATAGATGGGGTATCGCTGAGTGCTGATGTCAATCACAATGACTTACTGAATAGAAAGGTAGGTGAGAGAGTGCGCTTATCACTTTATGATCCATCATCAAAAAAACGATTTGATGCGGTAGTAAAACCTATGGGAAGAGGCACAGAGTACAATTTGCTTTATGAAAGATGGGTACAGAATAGAAAAAAAGAAGTAGAAGAGGCATCTGATGGGAAAGTAGGTTATGTACACGTGAGAGGCATGAACAACCCAAGTTTCCGAACGGTATATGAAGAAGTGTTGGGCGAACACTATGACAAAGAATCATTAATTGTGGACACAAGATCTAATGGAGGAGGATGGCTACATGATGACTTGGCTACTTTCCTGAGCGGTAGAGAATACATTCGTATGATGCCAAGAGGACAGGATTTAGGCACAGAGCCACAATTCAAATGGAGAAAAGCTTCAGTAGTATTGATTGGCGAAAGCAACTACTCTGACGCTCACATGTTTCCATATACTTACAAAGCATTGAATGTAGGTACTACAGTAGGTATGCCTGTACCAGGAACAGGAACGGCAGTTTGGTGGGAGAGACAAATCGACCCTTCACTTGTATTCGGAATTCCGCAAGTAGGGATGGTGGATATAAACGGTGACTTTTTGGAAAACAAGCAATTGGAGCCTGATGTAAAAGTGAAGAACAGCTATGAAATGCTTTCTAAAGGTAAGGATGAACAACTATTGAAAGCAGTAGAAATACTCATCCAGCAAAAGACAACCAAGCCACAGGATACTACTGTTCCGAGTATAGAAGGTAAGAACTAGAAAAGTTTAATGGTGCAGAAATGAAGATTCATTTGTACCGTAGAGAAATTAAGAAACCAGCAAAATTGCTGGTTTTTTTGTGTCTATACCTTCCTAACAAAAAGTTGTATTGTTTATCAAATTCATAATCAATGTCCAGGATTGAGTTCAAGACTGTGCTTTTCAATTGCCTATATCTATTATGGTCATCCATAAGCAATAGTATTTTCGAATCACAATTATCTTCAGCAAGTACATTTTACTAAAAACTAGATAACCACCCATTTAAATTGGATCGAGATAATCAGAAACTATTTCTCATTTGATTATAGGCTTTATATTGTTTGCTGTATCGTAATAGTGAAGATGAATATGCTAGTTCCTTGATTAGTCACCCCAACTACATTTAAATCTACCTTAACAGCAATTTGCGTTCATTATCCCTATTTTTGCTGATTCTAATTCATTAAGAGTCAACACAATGCTTCATTCGTCAGCTAAAGAACTACTATCTCAACTATCTGCTATTATAGACAGCTGCAAAGAAGAAGACTTTTCCAATCCACTTCCAGAACTAAGCGGTTCTACTTTTGGGCAGCATGTTCGCCATACGTTAGAATTTTTCATTTGCCTTTTCGACGCAAAAAACAATGGCTCTATCAACTATGACAATCGCAAGCACGACCAACTGATAGAAACAGATAAGAAGCTGGCGCAAAGTGTCATTCAGTCCATCATTACCTTCCTTGACGAAAACACAGAAGACTTTGCTATCTCTTTCGAAGCAAACTATTCTTTAAAGGAGGGAGCTATCAGTACCATGCCAAGTAGCTTTCATAGAGAACTTGCCTACAACATTGAGCATGCTATTCATCACATGGCTCTTTTAAAAGTGGCGGTCAATCAAACGCTCCACTACATACAACTTCCTGAAAATTTTGGTGTTGCCAGCTCCACGGTACGCTATCAGGAAAGATCCAATGCCTAAGGTTTCTACGTTTCAAATTTTTTGGACCAAACTCACACAATGGGAGTATTGGCCTTTTTCTATTTTCTACTTTCCCGTATTTCCATATTATGCTTGGTTAGTATTAAAGTGTAGATCTCTCTTTTTCTTCACTGCTTCGAATCCCAACATTGATTTTGGGGGAATGATGGGAGAAAAGAAGTCAGAAATATTTGATCAAATTCCTTCGCAGTATCTACCAGCAACAGTCTTGATTGATCAAGGGGATCAAGAAAAGGCCATTCAAGTTGCCTCCAAAATAGGCTATCCCATTATCGCCAAACCTGATATAGGAGAGCGAGGCATCTGGGTGAAAAAAATTAAAAGTGAAGCGGAACTGACCGCATACGCGAATTCTTGTCCTGTCAACTTCTTGCTTCAAGAATTGGTGGAGTATCCCGTAGAGCTTGGCGTATTTTACGTCAAGTTTCCCAATGAAAAGGGAAAGGTTACTTCCATCGTAAGGAAGGAGTTTCTAGCTGTAAAAGGCGATGGACAATCCACCGTAAATCAACTTCTGCAGCAAAATCATAGAGCGCTATTAACTGCTGATTTAGAAAGTGAATACCTAAAGCAAATAGGAAATAACATTCCGAATAAAGATGAGATGGTGCAAGTAGAGCCTATCGGGAATCACTGTAAAGGCACTATGTTTTTGGACGACAATCACGAGATAGATGATTCATTGGACGATGCATTCAACATATTGTCTGATCAAATTCCAAATTTTCATTTTGGTCGTTTCGATTTACGCTGCGCCTCTGTTTCTGATTTAAGAAATTTGAAAAATTTCAAAATTTTAGAACTCAATGGAGCAGGTGCCGAACCCGCGCATATATATCAGCCTGGCTCGTCTTTATTGAAAGCCTACAAAAGCATTATTTGGCACCTTCGTGCTTTGGCAGATATCAGCATTCAAAACCAAAAAAGAGGTTTCCCGTATTGGGGGTTTAAGCAAGGTTATCAAAAATGGAAAGACCATCAACGACACAACAGATTGCTCTCTGAGTCATGATTTTACAAACACTCTTTGTTGCATTTGCAGTCAGCTATATAGGCTCCATTCCTCCCGGAACGCTCAATATTTCTGTCATGCAGCTATCTATTCTGAAGAAACATAGAGCCGCTCTCTTTTTTTCATTAGCTGCTACTCTCGTTGAGTTTGTATATGCTGGCATTACGGTTCAGTTTCATATCTTTCTGAACAATAATGAAACCATTTCAGGGTATTTTCAAATCATTACCGCTATTGCATTGATAGGATTAGGCATATCCAATTTGGTTTCCACCTCATCTTCTAAATCAGTAAAAGTGAACCAAGAGCTAACTGGCCGACATGGGTTTCGAAAAGGGCTTATTCTGGGACTACTCAATCCCATGTCCATTCCCTTCTGGCTAGCGATCACTACCTACCTAGAAAATGACGACCTCATATCGGTTGATACATTTGGTTTTTGGTCATACTTAGTTGGGCTTTCAGCTGGTACTTTTTGTCTTCTTCTCACTGTTGATGCTGCCGGTAAGCGCTTCACCAAAGTCTCCGACAATGATTTTCTGGTACACAAAGTGCCCGGATTAATTTTGCTTGGGTTGGGGGTTTACTTCTTGTTGAAGTTGGTGATGTAGTTCAATTTCCACCACCCATAAAAAACCACACTACTCACCTCACCATTTTTCATTAGTATTAGGTTCTGAAATCAGACTTAACCCAACATGAAAAAGCTCATTCTACTTCTATCTATTGTTCCTTTCATTGGATTTTCGCAGACTAAAAAAGTGCTGGACCACAGTGACTATGATGTGTGGAGAAACACATCTAAAGAACTCATTAGCAATGATGGATCTGCGATTGCTTACACTACCAAAACCAATGGCTATGGAAATGAGAACCTGAAGGTTCATCAATTTAACGGAGCAGAAATGCTTTCTCATGACAGAGCCTCCTCTCCCTCATTTACCAATGATTCAAAGCACCTTATCTTCAAAGTGATGCCTGACTTCTACGCACAAAGAGATTTGAAGCGAAAGAAGACAAAAGAAAAAGACCTTCCGGGAGATACGCTAGCCATCTATTCAATAGCGAGCAAAAGCATGAATAAAATAGCTGGCTTGAAGTCATTTAAAGTGCCTGAAAAGTGGGACAACTATGTAGTCTATTTATATGAACCTGCTCCCGATACTTCCAAAGCGAAAAAGAAAGAAAAGAAACGCAGTAAAAAGAATGGGTACGATTTAGTCGTTCGCAATTTGAGTGACCAGTCGGAGGTCATCTTTAATTATGTGCTGAATTATGAAATTGCAGAAGAGGGAGCGGCGCTAGCCATAACCACTACTGGAAATGACAGCACTGTCACTGAAGGTGTTTACACTTTCGATTTCGAGGCAAAGAGATTCAATCCCATTTTTCGAGCAAAAGGGAAATACGATAAAATGGCTTGGGACAAAATGGGGCAGCAGCTCTCATTCATTTCTGATACGGATACAACCAAGGCCTTGAAAAGGAACTTTCATCTTCATTATTACAAAACAGACTGGGACAGTAGCCGAACCATTGCTAAAAATGAAGATTTGAATAATCTGACGGTCAACAGTGATTTCAGTAATTACTTCTCCGAGTCAGGAAAGCGACTGTTTTTCGAAACGAAAGAGTTTCCTGTATTACAAGACACTGCGCTCTTGAAAGATGAAATAGTGAATGTAGAAGTGTGGAACTATAAAGATCAACGACTTTTCACTCAGCAGGAAAATCAAAAGAAGAACGATGAAAAATTTGGATACACTAGCTACTACGATATAGCTAAAGGAAAATTCGTTCAGCTTGGCGGCAAAAAATACTCACGAGTTGCGGTGAGTAATGAGGGAGACGGAAACACCGCCATGGCCATGAGCGACTACAACTACAGAAAGTTGATGACTTGGAAAGGCTATACACTAAATGACTTGTTCACGATAGATCTAACCACTGGAAACAAAACCAAAATCATAGACGGTGTTCGAGGTTTTGTGTCACTTTCCCCGAATGGGAAGTATGCCATTTGGTACAACAACAGTGACTCAGCTTGGTTTGCCTACTCATTCAGCACTAAGTCTACCAAGCAGCTGACCACCAACGATCAAGTCCCGTTCTACAATGAAATACATGACACACCATCGGACCCATGGCCTTATGGAGTGATGAGCTGGACAGAGAACGATGATCGTGTGTTGATTTACGATCGCTACGACATTTGGGAAGTAGATCCAAGCATGAAAGTAGCTGCAAAACGCATCACTCCAAATGGGCGAAGTAAGAAATTGGCCTATCGCTACATCAGTCTGGACAGAGAAGAACGATTCATCAAAAAGAATCAAAAACTACTCTTAAATGGCTTTTATGAATCTGATAAAAGTGAAGCGATTTTCTCTTTCACTTATGGAAAAAACAAGCCCGCTGAATTGACTTCTGGAAACTTCCAATATGGGTCTTACAAAAAGGCGAGAGATTCCAAGAACATGATGTTCACTAAAGAGAACTTCCAAGTCTTCCCTGATTTGTTGGCAACAGATGTTTCCTTTAAATCGGTCAAAAAAATCAGTGATATAAACCCACAACAAAAGGACTACAACTGGGGTACAAACGAGCTAGTCTACTGGACTTCTTTGGATGGACAAAAAATGGAGGGAATGCTGGTAAAGCCAGAAAATTTCGATCCGAATAAGAAGTACCCGATGATTGTCAATTTCTATGAAAAGAGTTCCAATCGTTTGAATCGTCATCCTGATCCATCTCCGGGTAGATCTACGATTAATTACAGTTTTTATCCCTCTAGAGGCTACATCATTTTCAACCCTAATGTGAACTACAAAGAAGGCTACCCTGGAGAGGATGCTTACAATGCAGTTATTCCCGGAGTGACATCATTGATAGAAAAAGGATTTGTAGATGAAGAGAACATTGGCGTGCAGGGTCACAGTTGGGGTGGTTATCAAATCGCTCACTTGATCAATGAAACCAACATTTTTAAATGTGCGGAAGCTGGAGCTCCTGTGGTAAACATGATCAGTGCCTATGGCGGAATTCGCTGGGGTTCTGGTTTGAGCAGAATGTTTCAGTATGAAAGAACACAAAGTAGAATTGGTGGTACGCTTTGGGAGTATCCGTTGAGATATGTAGAAAATTCTCCGATCTTCTTTGTAGACAAAGTACAAACGCCTGTTTTGATTTTGCACAATGATGAGGATGGAGCTGTGCCATGGTATCAAGGCATTGAGTACTTCGGTGCTCTAAGAAGGCTCAACAAACCTGCATGGATGCTGAACTATAGAGGAGAGCCGCACTGGCCAGTAAAGATTCAAAACAGAATAGATTTCAATATTCGCTTAGCGCAATTCTTTGATTACTATCTAAAAGATGCTCCTATGCCAAAATGGATGCGAGATGGAGTCCCTGCTACTGAAACAGGAATTAACCAAGGGTATGAGTTGATAGATGGAGAATAGTTCCTAGAAGGAAAATTTTGAAAATAGCAAAAGCCAACTTCTATTGAGGTTGGCTTTTTTGTGTGTTCTAGAAAACTGATTTTTAGTAGTCTTGCAATGAATACTTTTACGAGACCACAATCAAATTCATTCTGAGTGAAGAAAGTAATAGCCTATCTTAAAGAATACCAAAAAGAACATTTCGATTGGAAAATGTATTTGGTCATTTTGATATTCACTGCTATTTGTATTGGATTCAACTACCAATATGACTTTGAGGATAGCATCATCGACTCATATACAGGACAACCAATCAAATGGCTGTGGATGTTTCTTTTTCATGGAGGTCCATTCTTTATAGTCTGTCTTATCTTATATGCTTTTGGAAAGAAGAGAGAATGGTTAAAAAGTAGTAGTTATTGGCTCAAATTTCTAATTGGTTTTGGGCTACTAGCGTTGGATCGTTCTTTCTATGGATTTGATGTTTTCAAAGAATTCATGCTTCCCAGAGACACTTACTTTCTAATGCGCTGTATCAATTGGGCTTCTAGTCTTATTCTAGTTGTCATTCCACTATTGGTACTTTACCCTTTCTTAGAAAAAGGCGAGCAAAAGAACTGGTACGGTATGGCATGGGAAAAATTTGACGCAACACCCTATTTAGTTCTTCTCGGAATTGCCGCTGTTTTTTTGGCTTTAGGTTCATTTCTATCAGAGATAAATTCTTACTATCCGAGATATGGTGGTAGCGGTGTGCGAATATTTTTACTAAATCACCCTGCGCTATCTGAAGGATGGGCGGTAGCTCTGTTCGAACTGAGTTACGGTAGTAACTTCATCTCCGTGGAGTTGATTTTTAGAGGCTTTCTGATTTTCGCCTTCACAAGAACACTCGGTGGCTATGCGGTTTTACCTATGGTAGTCACGTATGCTTTCTTACATTTTGGGAAACCAATGGGAGAAACTATTAGCTCTATTTTCGGTGGCTATGTGCTAGGCATTATATCCTACAACAGTCGCAATATTTGGGGTGGTATCTTCATTCATCTTGGAGTAGCCTGGCTAATGGAATTGTTTGGATGGCTACAGAATTAGCTGATATGTATATAATCTATCAGTATTTATGAAAGTCTAAATCCAAAGGATGATTGAATCGGTCTACAAATCCATTGTTTTCGTAGCTTTTTCACTTTAATGGCTTAATCTTTGAAATAGCTATTCTAAACCTACTACTATGAAAAATTTCATTTTACTACTCTCAGTTCTAATAATAGCGGCCTGCTCTAGCGGGAAGAAGCAATTTGAAAAAGGAAATTACGAAACATCTGTTTCAACAGCTGTCAAAAGATTGAAGAAAAGTCCTGGAAACAAAAAAGCATCTGAGACTTTGAGAAAAGCCTATCCAATGGCAGAAAAGCTGCACCTGACGAGAGTGAAGCAACTAAAAAATTCGCAGGATAGATTTAAGTGGGATCAAATAACGACCTCTTATGGTCGATTAAACCAGATGTATGATGAGGTTTGGAGATGCCCGTCTTGTCTAGAAATATTACCGAAGGTAAAAAATTATAAAAACGAATATAACGATGCTGCAATATTGGCTGCTGATGAGCGATATGACGCAGGTGTAGAAGAGCTGGCCAAAGAAACACGTGAGTCTGCCATAGCAGCTTATCGTCATTTTCAAAGGGTACAAGACCTGAGGCCAAACTACAAAGACACTCCACAAAAACTAGAAGAGTCTAAGTACTATGCTACGCTAAAAGTAGTGATAGATCAGATTCCTGTTCACTCAAGGACACTAGGTCTCAGTCATGAATTTTTTCAAAATAGATTGTATGAGTTTGTAGAGCGCGGTGGTTTCAACGAGTTTGTCAGATTGTATAGTCCTGCTGAAGCTAACAGAGAAGGGTTGGATCAACCCGATCATATCATCGTCATGCAATTTGATGACTTTGTGGTAGGTCAAACTTTCTTCAAAGAGTCTTCCAGAGAGATAACAAAAGATAGTGTGGTGGTTGGCTCAGTAGAAATAGATGGTGAGAAGCGAGATGTCTATGGAACAGCTGAAGCAGAGTATACAGAGTATTCAAAATACTTAGATTCACGAGGCTTACTTGATTTAAAAATATATGACGGTAGAACAGATCGCATTCTCTTTCAGCGAAAGCTGTCTGGGAGCTATCAGTGGCTTTCCGAATGGTCCAACTATAAAGGTGATAAAAAGGCACTAACAAAAGAAGAGCTTGATAGAGCTGATCAAAGAGAGGCGCCATCTCCTCCTCCGCAATTTCTCTTTGAACAATTCTGTGGACCGATCTATGATCAGGCGGTTGGTCATATTCGAAGTTTTTATAGAGGCTATTGATCGCTCTAAACCATTATTCATGAAGAAAATCATATCCTTCATTTTTGTACTTGTCCAATTATTAGCCGTTGCGCAGTTCAATAGAAAGCCTGATATGGCCATTTTGAATGTGAATGTAGTCAATGTAGAAAATGGCACCATAGAGGAAGGCATGGATGTGATTGTGAAAGGCGATCGAATTCATGACATAGTAAAGTCAGGAACCACCGAAATTGATGCTGTCAGAAAAATAGATGTTTCTGGACAGTACATGATTCCTGGACTTTGGGATATGCATGCACATCCTGACGATCCAGAGATGTGGAGAATGAAGCCTAATGAGGCTGGTAGAGATTTGCTTTTGCCCCTTTTTGTCATGCATGGAGTAACTGGGATTCGTGACATGGCAGGATCCCTTAAAGTGGTGAATGAATGGAAAGAAAAAATGGCTAGTGGCAGTCTATTAGGTCCAAAAATATTTGCTGCAGGTCCGCTAATCGATGGCCCAAATCCTATGTGGGATGGATCTATAGGGATTTCTTCTCCTCAAAATGTAAAAACCAAAGTGGACTCACTCCAAGAAGCGGGGGTAGACTTTCTAAAAATCTATTCTCTTCTGCCGGCTCCTATTTATTACGCATTGAGTGAGTATGCCTCCTCTATCGACTTCCCTTTTTGTGGGCATATTCCTAAAAATGTGACCAATGCTCAAGCTTCTAAAAGTGGCATGAAAAGCCTAGAACATCTTTTAGATATTCCATTGGAGTGCTCTTCGGAGGAAGAGAACATCAGAAACAATACCATTGATTTTGGTGGACTAGAAGGGCGTCTTGCTAAATATGTCTATCGCACAAAATTGATGATAGATACTTATGATGAAAAAAAGGCCAAAGCTCTTTACAGTGAGTTTGTAAAAAACGATACATGGCACACTCCCACCATTTCCATGTGGTATAAGAATGCCTATTATGAAGAAGAGCTGAAAAAGGATCAAGACTATTTCAAATACTTACCGCTCTACATGAGAAAGTACTGGACACCTCAGGTGAATGACCACCTGCGCTATCGTCAAAAGGAATTTTTAGAGTCTAAAAAAGCACTTGTGGCTCATTACAAACGCATCATAAAAGACATGCATGAAGCAGGGGTGAAGCTTCTCGCAGGAACTGATACTGGGGCCAATCCTCTTTGCTGGCCAGGTCTAGGTTTGCACTTAGAAATTGCCATGCTGGAAGAAGCAGGTCTTTCGCCTATTGAGGCTTTGAAAACTGCCACCATAAATCCTGCTATTTATTTAGGAATAGAAGATGACTATGGCACCATCTCTCAGGGAAAGTTTGCGGATTTGGTTTTACTTTCAAAGAACCCTCTAGAAACAGTCACGAATACACAAAGCATATCCGGCGTAGTAAAAAGCGGAAGCTACTTTAACAAAAAGCGCATTGAAGAATATAAAGAAGTCATTGCCGAAAGACAATGACTTCTGTCAAATTTTAAAGAATTACTTCTTCCTGATAATAATATCGCCATGCATGTTCTTCATGGTGTATTCAGGGCCTCCTCCATTGATGTCTCCATATACCCATGAGTTGAT
>JBGCFL010000002.1:0-2987 GCA_045106975.1 Ekhidna sp.
GAGTTAGGTGTCTCACCTGAAGTTACCTCATATCCAGCAGTAAAAGATTTAATTCATGGATTGCAAACCGAAGAATATGACCTTGTATATACTTCACTCTTTTTCTATTCCCTTATAAAAAATAGTGATTTAGATCTTTCCCCTTTTATTGGTTTTTCAGATGATGATGGCAAGTTGCTAGATTATTACAGTTGCATTGTTGCCTCAAAGAAGAGTGGTATTTCCAATTTGGAAGAGCTGAAAAATAGAGGAGCAAATGTGGATTTTAAGTTCGCTTCGCCCAATTCTTCTTCGGGCCATATGATACCAAGACTTCAATTAGCTGTTGAAGGTATTCCATTGCCAGAAATGCATTTTGGAAGTGTAGGGTTTTCTACTGGTCATACTGATGTTAAAAATGAAGTAATAGAAGACAAAATTGATGCTGCAGGATGTTCGTGTCCCGAAGAGGAAGAAAAGAGTTTCATCAATACCATTTGGACTTCACCACCTTTAATGGTTTCTTTTTTTTCTGTTACTAACTATATGAATGCAGGATTAAAGGGCAAATTGGAAAGTGCTTTTTTAGACTTTAGTTCCAATAAACGAAATGTCTCTTATAAAGAGATTGTATCTAGCTATGGTTGGGACAACTTCAGCGGGTTTTCTAGAATAGATGAAAAACCAATGCAAGGTATCCTAAGCTCTATCAAAGAAATTAGGGATTTGGCCTTCTTCATCAGTTACTATCAAGATAGAATAAAGCAACAACAAGGAGACATAGCTAAAGGGGAGGCAACACTTGCTGCACAGCAAGAGAAGCTAGAAAGTCAGCTAACATTTATCGAAAACCAATCAATGGTACTCTACTTTTCGGTGGGTAGTTTGGTTGTGATGCTCATTGGAGGGGTATTCTTCTACAGAAGCTATCGCAATCGAAAAAAACTAGCAGAGGAACTGAGAGATAAAGCCAAAGCAAGTGAATTGCAAAGGCTTGAATTAGAAGATCAGAAAGGACAACTCCTTGCTCAGAATGAGCAGGTAGAGCAAATTATGGGAGAAACAGCTTCTCTTGTTTCAAAGGCTGTCAACGAAGGAGATTTCAACTCCAGAATGGAAACTGAATCTAGGGTAGGAGAGTGGAAGACTTTTGCCATGTCTATCAATGAATTTTTGAATTCAGTAACAACACCATATCACAAAGTAGGGACTATCTTCAATCAAATGGCCAAAGGTGACTTAACTCTACGCTATGATGAAGACGCAAAGGGAGATATTCAACAACTAGCGGTGAGTATCAATGATTCACTGGACAGTCTTGGTAAACTCCTGTTGGCCATAGATGATAGACTTGGATACATCAAAACCTCTTCTGCGGAAATGCAAGCGAACAGTGAAGAGTCTAAGGTGAATATGCAGGCAATCTCTACTTCTATTGTGGAAATAAGCAAGGGTGCTCAGAATCAATTACATCAAGTGGATGATGCTTCAGCTTCGATAGAATCTATAAACCAACTTTCTGGTCAAATAAAAGATCAGTCCGTATTGGTAAATGAACTGGCAGCATCGGGTGATCAAAAGAGTGCAGAAGGTACGGCTCTCAATAAATCTTTGGCTGGAAAGATGGATAGAATAAGCCTTCTTTCAAAGGAAACGATGCATTCGGCAGAGACCTTGGATGCCTCTACGAACGATATTAGGAGGATATTGACACTCTTGGAAGAGATAGTGAGTCAAACAAATCTTCTTTCTTTAAATGCGGCTATAGAAGCAGCTAGCGCTGGTGAAGCAGGCAAAGGATTCTCCGTAGTAGCGGACGAAATTAGAAAGCTAGCTAACCTTTCTAAACAGTCAGTATTGGAGATCGATAAGATCATCAAGGGGATACAAGAAAGCTCTAGTCAGACACTCAGTCAAATGAAAGAGGTACTTACTACAGTAGATCAAGGAGTGGAAGCAACAGACAAGGTGGGTATTGGTTTCGAATCAACACGAAACCTTTTCAAGGAAACGTTGGAGCAATCTCAGATTATAAAAGAGGCCTCCGAGCAGCAGTTCGATGTAGTAAAACAGGTAGTGGATCAGATTGGTAGTGTAGTGGTGGTTTCGGAAGAAACAGCTACTGCCACAGAGGAGGTGGCTAGTTCCAGTAACCAACTGACCAAGGCATTGGAGCAATATCACGACAAAACAAAGCAGTTTGAGGAAATAGCAAACTACATCGCTTCGGATTTGATGCAATTCAAATTACCAGAGAGCAAAGAGGAAGAAGCATAAAGTAGCTTTCTAGCTCCACCACAACAGAGAATCAAAAAATCTAGCGGTCATCGCGAGAGTAACGAAGCGATCTCGCACCTTCTTCGTAATCACGTTCACTAGATAGTTTCAGGCTTTGATCGATGCGTACATTTATAGTGATCAAGAGCCATTACGAGATGAAGTCTTCAAATGCCTCGACAATAGACCAAGCGTGTTGCAAGCTCGCTCCATCGGCGAACGGATCATTCACAAAATGAAGGAGTTTGTGGAGGTGTTTGTCAGTGGCATGGTGGGGTGATGCATTCAAAAACTGTTTTTGAGACATAGCAATGTAAAACTTTACCGTCACTGCGAGCATAGCGAATCAATCTCGTTATTTTGAGGACGTAATCGCAAACGCAGTGAAGCGATCTCGTAATAATAAAAGCTCTAAACAAAAAAAAGCTCACCATTTGGTGAGCTTTTAATTTTTGTGGAGTCGGAGGGATTCGAACCCTCGTCCAGCAAAGGAAACGGTAAACCTTCTACATGCATAGTTATTCATTAATTCTCGCTAATGAAGCTGGCGAATAACAGCCCACTCCAAAAGTCAGTCGCTTAATTTCACCCAATGTCCACGACACTACATTGACCTATTCCTAAATTTCGACACCCTAAATTCCTGCCTAAAGGACAGAGGCATGGTAGGATGGACAGGGGGAACCTATAAGGCTCAACCCTAAATAAACTCTATATTAATTCGAGATTAA
>JBGCFL010000020.1:0-19587 GCA_045106975.1 Ekhidna sp.
ATTTTTGGAGATTGTATGGAAGCGCTAATAGGCGCAGTTTATCTGGACCATGGTTTTAATTTTTGCAAGAAGTTCATCATTCAAAAACTCATAAAACCTCACTATGATTTTGATGAACTGATTTCAACTGTGACCAACTTCAAAAGCAAATTATTAGAATGGTCTCAAAAAGAAAATATTGAGCTTCGCTTTGAGACCATTGATGAAACGGACAGAAAATTCACTGCCCAAGTCTTTTTAAATGATGAGCCAAAGTCAAAAGGATTTGGATTCAGTAAGAAAAAAGCGGAACAAGATGCTGCAAGAAAAACTTACGAAGAACTAAAGTAGTATTTATAAAGGTTTTCAGTCTCTAATTACTCAATTCCTCTATCGCAACTTCATAACCTAATAAGCCCATTCCATTGACCGATCCTACACACACATCTGTCACGTAGCTTGTCTGCCTAAAATCCTCTCGTTCTGCAAGATTAGAAATATGAACTTCAAATACTGGCGTAGTGATTGCTGATATAGCGTCTCTTATTGCCACTGAAGTATGTGTATATCCCGCAGGATTAAAAACAACTCCATCATACTCAAACCCAACTTCATGTAGCTTATCAATCAATGCTCCTTCATGATTTGATTGGTAGTATGACAATTCACAAGATGGGAATTTTCTTTTTAGATCCTCAAAGTAAGCTTTAAAGGATTGATTACCATAAATTTCAGGTTCTCGCTTTCCTAAAAGATTGAGATTAGGGCCATTCAATATTAAAATTTTCACTTGTCGCTTAATTAAACTTGGATGATCAGTTAATTAGTAGTTAATGCGAATATTTGTACTTTATTCTTAATTTACTAATTAAACCAAAGTATTCTTCAATAGCCTAAAATGTGGGATAGCTATATTAAGCAATTCAAAAATTATTTAAAACTTGAAAGGTCTTTGGCAAAAAATTCCATAGACGCCTATATTTCAGATATTTCCAAATTCAGGCAATTTTTAGAGATCAAAGAAAGAGATCTCTCACCAACATCTACTGAACAAAAAGACCTAATCGATTTTCTTGAGTTTATTACTGAACTAGGCATGTCTGGCTACACTCAAGCTAGGATGGTCTCTGGATTAAAAGCATTTTTCAAATTCTTGGTTTACGAAGAAGTAATAACCAAAGACCCCTCTGTACTTGTAGAAGCCCCTAAACTTGGCAGAAAACTACCGGACACCTTAGATTTCCCTGAAATTGAAGAACTATTTTCAGCTATTGATTTATCAACTTCTCTTGGGACGAGAAATCGTGCAATGTTAGAAACTCTATATAGCTCTGGTTTAAGAGTTTCAGAATTAACTGAACTCAAAATCAGTAATATTCATGATGATATCGGGTTTTTACGAGTAATAGGAAAGGGAAGCAAGGAGCGGTTGGTTCCCATCGGCAGAGATGCATTAAAACACATTCTCATTTATAAGAATCAAGTACGGATTCATATTCCTATTCAAAAAGGATTTGATGATCATTTATTCCTGAGCAAACGAGGCAAGAGCATCAGTAGAGTAATGGTCTTCATGATTATTAAAGACTTGGCCGCTGAAATTGGTTTGAAGAAAAACATAAGTCCACACACTTTTCGTCATAGCTTTGCAACACATCTTATCGAAGGAGGGGCAGATTTAAGAGCCGTTCAGGAAATGTTGGGACATGAATCCATCACAACCACGGAAATCTATACTCACCTAGATAGAGACTACTTAAAACAAGTAATTACTCAATTCCATCCAAGGAGCTAATGTATCAATTAATCAAACCTATTTTATTCCTTTTCAACCCTGAAAAAGCACATAAGATAACGACAGGCCTACTACATATTCTTTTAAAAATCCCTTTTGGAAAGCCTCTTGTTAGCTCTCTTTTCAACTTCCAACACGCATCTCTTGAGCAAAGTCTATTTGGCCTTACATTCAAAAATCCAGTTGGTCTAGCTGCAGGTTTTGATAAAAATGCTGAATTAATAGATGATTTCACTCACCTTGGATTTGGTTTTATTGAGATTGGAACGCTGACCCCAAAAGGACAATCGGGCAATCCCAAACCCCGTCTTTTTAGATTAACTCAGGACAATGCGCTTATCAATAGAATGGGCTTTAACAATGAAGGCGTAGATGATGCGCTTGTACGACTGAAAAAAAGAAAATCAGACATTATTGTTGGAGGTAATATTGGTAAAAATAAAATCACCCCTAATGAAAGCGCATTGGATGACTACCTTATCTGTTTCGAAAAATTATTCGATCATGTTGACTATTTCGTAGTGAATGTTAGCTCACCAAACACACCTGGACTAAGGGAGCTCCAAGAAAAAGAACCACTTAAAAAGCTTTTGAAAACACTGCAAGAAAAGAACAATGAAAAAGCCAATCCAAAATCAATTCTGCTAAAAATTGCTCCAGATCTCTCAGAAGAACAATTAAATGACATTATTGAAATCACTAATGAACTCAGTCTTGACGGACTCATTGTATCAAACACAACAATAGATCGTTCAGGTTTAACTTCTAATATCAAAATGATTGAAGAAATTGGTGCAGGAGGTCTTAGCGGCCAGCCAGTTTATGATAAATCAAACGTTGTACTTCGTTATATAAGAAAACATAATAAATCCGTTCCTATCATAGCTGTTGGAGGTATTATGTCTGCTGAAGACGCTAAAGCTAAAATAGAAGCTGGTGCAAATCTGATACAGATCTATACTGGATTGGTTTACAAAGGACCTAGTTTAATAAAAGAGATTAACAAAGCACTAGCGAGCTAATCAGAGTAAAAAACTCAAATACAAGACACAGATACATGGCTAAAATGGGCAGTGAGGTAAATATGATTCCTAATTTTAATCTCATGAACATTTTATATAATTGTCTCAAAGACACCATGTAATTTTGTAGACTAATCACATGGCAAAAAATACCTATAAAAAGAAAGAAGAAAAGAAGGAAAAAGCCTCCTTAAAACTGGCCTTTTTATCTGATCGAAAGTTTAAACTTTTCATTGGATTCAGTTTATTACTTGCTTCAATTTTCTTATTTGTTTCCTTTATTTCTTATCTCAGCACTGGTCAAGCAGATCAAAGTGTTGTAGAAGCATATACTGATACTTCGATCAAGGATTCTGGATCCGAAGTAAAAAACGTGTTTGGTTTAATTGGAGCAGTAGCTGCTCATTATTTTGTTTTCATGTGGTTTGGAATTGCCGCTCTTCTTATTCCTCCATTTTTATTTATTGCAGGCTATAAAATCATCTGGCAAAAGGAACTACTGCCCGTTGGTAAGACATTCAATTTCACCGCCTTCTATCTTATTTGGATTAGTTTGGTGATGGGATTCTTTCTTTTGAGTAAAGAGGAAACAACTTTTTGGGGATTTATGAGCGGTGGAGTTGGTTATGAGCTAGCCATTATATCTGAAAGTTTAATGGGATGGGGAGCCATCTTATTTATTCTCTTCCTATTCATCACTTTCAACATGTTCTTTTTCAATATCACACAGTTACCAGCTTTTAATGGCATCAACGTTTCTCTCAGTGAGTTGACTAACAGATTAAAGAGTGCTCTTCCAGAAAAGAAAGAGAAAGAAGATAAACCAGATCAAGACATATCATCCGTTTTAGATCAAATCAAGAAAGAAGTAGAGGATGAAGATGCTACCAAGTCAGATGGGACAGAAACATGGGTAGTTAAAAAAGTTAAGGAGAAACACGCTTCAAAGAAGAAAGCAGATCCAGAATTCACTATTGATCTTCCAGAATTTGAAGAAAAAGAACCTTTAGCCAAAGAAATAGAAGAAAAGGTATTTGCTCCAAAACCAGACCCAATAGAAGTTTCAGAAGAAGACGATTTTAAAATTGAATTAGACCCTACCCCACCTCCGCCGAGAGAAAAGGTAGATGCTGAAGATCTCTCTTTTGAGGTAGAGAAAAAAGAAACTGAAGAAGCCGAAGTTTCAGAAACTGCCACTAATTATGATCCAACTCTTGATTTGCCTCAATACAAGTTTCCGGGAGCCTCACTTCTTATAGAATACCCTGCAAAGGATGTGCAGGTATCTAAAGATGAGCTAGAACAAAACAAGGACAAGATCATTGAAACGCTTGTTAACTTCAAAATAGGCATATCGAGTATTAAAGCAACTGTAGGTCCTACGGTCACTCTTTATGAGATTGTACCAGAAGCTGGAGTCAAGATATCTAAGATTAAGAATTTAGAAGATGACATTGCACTAAGCCTTGCAGCTCTAGGTATTCGTATCATCGCTCCTATTCCAGGAAAAGGTACCATTGGTATAGAAGTCCCTAATAAGAACAGAGAAATGGTAGATGCACGATCAGTGATTACTACCAGCAAATTCATGGACAGTAAAATGGATTTACCTGTTGTCTTAGGTAAGACCATATCTAATGAAGTATTTGTAACTGATTTAGCTAAAATGCCTCACCTACTCATGGCAGGTGCCACTGGACAAGGTAAGTCTGTAGGTTTGAACATTATTCTTGCTTCTCTCCTATACAAAAAACATCCGTCTCAACTTAAGCTTGTGTTAGTTGACCCTAAGAAAGTGGAATTGACGTTATTCAATAAAATTGAAAAACACTTTCTAGCAATGCTTCCAGACTCTGAAGAGGCCATTATCACTGATACATCCAAAGTAGTAAACACACTTAACTCTTTATGTATCGAAATGGATTCTCGTTATGATTTGTTGAAAAACGCAGGTTGTAGAAATTTAAAAGAGTACAATAAGAAGTTTACCGACAGAAAGCTAAACCCCAATAAAGGGCATAAATTTTTACCATACATCGTCTTAGTCATAGATGAGTTAGCAGATTTGATGATGACTGCTGGCAAAGAAGTGGAGACTCCTATTGCTAGACTAGCTCAGCTTGCAAGAGCTATCGGCATCCATTTGATTGTCGCAACACAACGTCCTTCAGTAAACGTAATTACGGGTATTATCAAAGCTAACTTCCCAGCAAGATTATCATTTAGGGTAACCTCCAAAATTGATTCAAGAACGATTCTAGATGCTGGTGGTGCAGATCAGTTGATTGGTATGGGAGACATGCTACTCTCTTTAGGATCAGATATGATCAGACTTCAATGTGCTTTCGTAGACACGCCTGAAGTTGAACGAATCTGTGAGTATATTGGAGATCAACGAGGATATGACTCAGCATATATGCTACCTGAATTTGTAGGAGATGATGAAAGCAGCGGTATAGGTGAAGTTGATTTAGCAGATCGTGATGCTTTATTTGCCGATGCAGCTAGACTTATTGTCATTCACCAACAAGGGAGTACTTCTCTCATTCAGAGAAAAATGAAGCTTGGGTATAATAGAGCTGGAAGATTAATTGATCAACTGGAAGCTGCTGGAATCGTAGGTTCCTTTGAAGGGAGTAAGGCCAGAGAAGTATTAATTCCAGATGAACATAGTTTGGAACAGTTATTGACTGAAATAGAAATCAAGTATTAAGATTACGATATCAAGAAATGAAAAAATTATTAACCGCACTACTCGCCCTTGCTATTTGCTTACAAATGAATGCTCAGTATGATCCAGAAGCTTTAACAGTTTTGGATGCAATGAGCGCTAACTATAAAAAGGTAGAAGCCTTTACTGCCGAGTTTAGTCAGAAGTTAACCAATGAAAGTGCTCAACTAGATGAAACCATCTCTGGTAAAATTTCTGTGAAAGGAGAGAAATTTGTTTTGGATGTCGCGGGACAGAAAATTTTCAACAATGGGACAGACGTTTTCACTTACAACGAAGAATTGAGCGAAGTAACTATCAGCACCAACGAACCCGATGAAGCTGAAATATCAATTAACAATGTATACGACCTTTATAAAAAAGGATTTAAGTATGGTTTAATGGCAACTCAAGCCAATGGTGATAGAGTGATTGAATTGGATCCAGAAAGCAGAGATAAGTCTTATTTCAAAATTAGAATGGTTATTAATGTAAAAGATGAATTAAAAGCATTCACTGTTTTTGAACGTACGGGAAATAAATATTTATACTCCATAGACTCATTTAATCCGACATCAATAAGTGATAATTATTTCACATTTGACACTTCAAAATACCCTAATGTAGAAGTTATTGATTTTAGATAGTCGTTTACTTAAAAAATATAGCCTACATTTGCATCCACTCAAAACTGTTTTGAGTGGATTTTTAATTTTTATAAGTACTAATGAACATTTTCGTAGCTAAGCTTAATTACTCTACGTCTGAGGACACAGTAAGAGAAGCGTTTGAACAATTTGGAACAGTTGATTCCGCAAAAGTAATTTTCGATAGAGAAACTCAAAGATCTAAAGGTTTTGGTTTCGTAGAAATGCCTAACGATGACGAGGCAATGGAAGCTATCAACTCATTGAACGAGACAGATATGGATGGTAGAACCATCGTAGTAAAAAAAGCGAATCCAAAAGGACGTTAATATATTCTGTTATTTGAATTAATGCTCATGTGGAATTATTTTCACATGAGCATTGTTTTTTACATTGATCCGTAATATTTCGGAAACATAAAATTTTAGTGATTTGGCAAGACCTGCAACTACCCCAGTAAAACTTAAGGACGGTTATTATGTTGAACTTCGTCATAAAGGCGAAAGAAAAGGAATCAAGCTTAGAAGCGACACTATTCCTGAGCTTCACCAGTCCATTAAAAAGTATGAAAAACTTTACGACGTTCACTTCTATGGTGAAGTAAAGAAAGGTAAGGTCATTAACGACAAGCTTCCAGAGCTTAAATAATCTTATTTCTTTTTAAAATTATCCACTTACCCAAGAAATTGGGTGTGGATTAGTGCGTCTATAGGGTAAATATTTACGAAATTTACCACAACAATTTACCTATGAATAGACAACAGCTCATTGATCAGATAAAAAGAAAAGAATCATTTCTCTGCGTAGGTCTAGATTCTGATATAAACAAAATTCCTAAGCACCTATTATCTGAAGAAGATCCTCTCTTCGAATTTAACAAACAGATCATTGATGCTACTTATAAATACGCTGTAGCTTATAAGCCTAACATTGCTTTCTATGAATCTTTGGGTTCTAAAGGATGGGAATCTTTAGAAAAGACAATGGAATACATGCCAAAAGATGTATTCAGCATTGCAGATGCGAAGAGAGGCGATATAGGGAATACCTCCTCCATGTATGCTAGAGCCTTCTTCGAAAATATAAACTTTGATTCTGTGACTGTAGCTCCTTACATGGGTTCGGATTCAGTTAAACCTTTTCTTGAATTTGATGAAAAGTGGGTTATTCTATTGGCTGCTACAAGTAATACCGGAGCTCTAGACTTTCAGCAAATGACTATCAACAATTCTGATGAGAAGCTTTTTGAATCTGTCATTAACAAAAGTACTGAATGGGGTACTGATAAAAACCTCATGTACGTAGTTGGTGCAACTCGTCCAGAACTACTTGAGGATATTCGAAAAATCATTCCTAATCACTTCTTGCTTATTCCTGGTGTTGGAGCACAAGGAGGTAGTTTTTCAGAGGTATGTAAGTATGGAATGACGAATGAATGTGGTTTACTGGTTAATTCTTCTAGAGGAATCATCTACTCAGATACTTCAAAAGATTTTGCAAAAGCAGCGGGAAAGGCAGCAAATAATATGCAAATGGAGATGTCAAGACAGTTAGATAACACTTAGTTTTTCTATCTTGAAATCCGAAAGTTATGGACGAACAATTTCTCCACTATATCTGGAAGTTTCAAAAATTCACTAATGAAGAGCTTCAACTAGTTGATGGATCATCTTTACACATATTTCATCAAGGAAATCATAATCATGATTCTGGTCCTGACTTTGAAGAAGGGAGAGTAAAGATTAATGATATTGAATGGGCCGGGCATATTGAAATACATATCAAATCTTCTGACTGGAATAAGCATGGTCATCAACATGATAAAGCGTATAACAATGTAGTTCTGCATGTAGTTTGGGAAGATGATGAAGAAATTTTAGTCAACAACTCCCCCATTCCGACGCTAGAATTAAAAGGTCGAATTGATTTGACTCTTCTTTCTAAATATCAATCTCACTTAGATGCCAAAGAAGACGTCCTCTGTACCACTCAGCTCTCCAAAGTAAATCAAATCACTATTTCATCCATGCTAGATAGGGTCATGAGTGAACGACTAGAACAGAAAGCCTCTGAAATACTGAGTCTCTTAAAAGAAACCAAAAACGATTGGGAAGAAGCTTTCTATTGTACACTTGCCCGAAATTTTGGATTCTCTGTGAATAAAGATGCTTTCGTAAAATTGGCTACCTCTCTCCCGTTCAAGCTATTGAAAAAATACACACATCAACCAAAAAGTATTGAAGCTCTTCTCTTTGGTCAATCAGGATTTCTAGAATCCGCCATTGATGAATATCAAGTAGAGCTACAAAAGGAATTCAAGTTTCTTCAATCGAAGCATCAACTGAAAGATCCAATAAACAAGAGTGAATGGAAGTTTGGAAGAATGCGACCCGCTAATTTTCCATCAGTCAGACTTTCTCAGTTTGCTTCATTAATCAGTCAAAACCCTCATCTGTTTACTCACTTGCTTGAAGTAAAGAATGTGAAGGAGTTCATCCAAACTATTCATTGTGACTTGTCTGATTATTGGATAGCGCATTATGACTTTGGCAAGGTGAAAAAGAAGAAAGGAATGAAAATTGGAGACACTACTTTTCACAATATCATAATTAATACGCTCGTTCCCATCTTAGCAGCTTATAGCAAATACAGCGGTAATCAACATTACATGGACAGGGCGCTTGAGCTTTTGGAATTAGTTCCTAGCGAAAATAACAGGATCACTAAAAAATGGGTGTCAATAGGTCAAAATCCTAAAAATGCACTAGACACGCAAGCTATGATCCAACTTTACAAGAACTATTGCCAACCTCAGCAGTGTCTTTCATGCAATATTGGAGTAGCATTGCTCAGTAAATGATCTATTGGTTCATCCATATACTTGTACTAGGTGCTCTATCCTACCTGTTTTATCAACGGCAACATAACGAGCTTAGCCTTCAACTTTATGGCGCAGCGCTAGCGCTAAAGCTAAGCGCAGGGATAATCTTAGGTTTAATATTCTTCTACCATTATGGATCTGGAGATACGATTGCCTTTTTTGAAAAAGCGACTCAATTATCCAATCTGAGCATTTCTGATCATCTCTCTTCTTTGATAGCAGATGGCAGTTATGCAACTACTAATCACCCAAGAGATCTCTTCTTTGTGAAGATAATCTCTGTTATAACTCGTTTAAATGGAGGATCCTATTGGATCACATCCTTATATCTATCCTTCATCAGCTTTGTCGCCTCGTGGTATTTCGTAGTGACCATGTGTACTATTTTCCCGAGGATTCGAAGTGTAGTGATTCTATCATTTCTATTCATCCCTTCTGTTATTTTTTGGTCTTCTGGAGTATTGAAAGACACTATTTCCTTTGCTGCTCTGATATTTTTAGTCGCTATTACTGTAAAAATGATTTACATAAGTAGAAGATCCCCTTTAGATATATTTCTTGGGCTTCTATCACTCATCCTACTACTTCAACTAAAACATTACCTATTCATCACTTACATACTTTTTGCAGGAATGTCCATTAGTCTGCATTTTCTAGCAGTCATTAAAAATAAAATGAAATGGATAGCCGCTCTAGTTATTTCTATTGTTGTAATAGGATCTACACAATACATTCACCCTTATCTAAAGTGGGAGAGAATGCCTCAAACCATTGTTGAAATTAATACTACCATCGCTGACAATTACACTGAATATGATCAGCCGAACATCAGCTTAGACCCAACTTGGAGCTCCATTATTAAAGCAAGTCCTGAAGCATTGCATACTGGATTAGTGAGGCCATCAATACTTGACCAAACAGCGTTATTTGGATGGGTTCACAAAATCGAAAATTTACTACTGACGATTCTGATGGTCCTTTCTCTCTTATTGTGGCTTAAAGAAAAACCTAAATTGAATAAGACGCTATTGATTCCTGCATTACTCAGCATTTGCCTGCTGGCCACTATGTTAGGATTGACAACACCCAACTTTGGTACGTTGGTTAGGTATAAGAATGCATTCATGCCTTTTCTTTTTCTTATTGCACTAATACTTCCTTTTAGGTATTTTAGTAGTGCGAATAGTGAAAAAAATATGAGTTGAATATTTAAAACACAGAGACTACAAACTGCACTCTATTCATTGATCTTTATTGATTACCCCCTGATTTTTCTACGTTTACTCTCAACGTTTCTTACTTTTGCGTCCAGATTTTAGATAAACATGAATAAACCAGTAATCATTTTTGGCTCGACAGGGCTTGCAAAAGCCACATTAGAAATATTCAATAGCAACAGAATAGTTGTTTACGGTTTCTTAGACGATGACAAAGAAACTCACAATACCGAAATCAATGGCATCACTGTTTTAGGTGATACAGATGATCAGGGGTTTTTAAAATTGATTGGACAAAAATGTGACGCATTCATCGCTACGGATGACAATGCTGAGCGGAAAAAGCATGTTGAATATTTGAATGAAACGAGAAAAGTGATGCCTATGAACGCCGTTCATGAGTCGGCAATCATCTCTGAATCTTCTAGTATAGGACATGGTAACTTCATTAATGCAGGAGCTATACTTTCCAATGATTCGAAAATTGGACAACACAACGTAATCAATTCCAAAGCCTTGATAGAACAGGAAGTAGAAATAGGAGACTTTGTACAAATTGGTGCAGGAACCATTATTGGTTCCAAAGTGATCATTGAAGATGGTGCATTTATTGGGTCAGGAGTGACAATCGTTTCTGGCGTAACAGTAGGCAAAAAAGCACGTATTGGTGCTGGTTCGGTAGTTGTCGCTAATGTCGCAAAAGGCAAGACTGTGTTTGGCAACCCTGCCGCTGAAATAAGTAAATAAATTTTTAGCTAAAAAAATCTTTTGTGTAGAAAACAGTCTACATAATTCTAATTATAAATGAATATGAAAAAAAACACATTGATGATGGTTGCCGTTTTTTCGGTATTCATGTTGACTATCTCTACTCCTAGTTCAGCTCAACTTTTCAAAACAAAGCTTCAAATAACTGTTATTGATGGGTTAGGTAATGTAGTTGAAGGAGCTGAAGTGAAACTCTTTGCTAATGAAACTGATTATAAATCCTCAGAGAATGTCGTTACATCTGGAACAACTGATGATAAGGGAAGGGTAAAATTTAAGCCGCTAGAAACTCAAGCTTACTTTTTAGATGTAAGAAAAGGCGATCTTATGAATGATGGCAGAGCAGTGAAAACCACAGTCCTAGAAAAGGGAAAAACCACACGAGTCAATATCGTCATTGAATAGATCTGTTAACTCTGATAAAAAATAAGAAAGTCCCATTGGCAAATACCAATGGGACTTTCTTATGTTACAGTTACTCGATTTATTCTGAAACTGCTTCTTTTCATTCATTCAATTCCTAAACAATCTCTGAACCTAGTCTGATAATAAACTTGGCTAGAACTGGATCTGTAGAGAAAACAATACCTATCTCGTTCATAAAAGTCGTCTCGGATCTATTTAGATGAAGTAGCTCTCCGTTGGCATTAGAGACAGGTAAATTCAGTTCCTCAAAAAACAAACGTGAAGAGGCAAAATCCCAAATACTACCACCTCCTTTTTGCTCTTTGGGGAATTTAAAATAACATCCAATAGTAGCGTTCAGAACACCGATAGCGTTGCAAACTGCTCCAAAACCAATATGATATTCCACTTTCAATTTCAGATGTTCAATGGACCATTTTTCTAGTTGTTTAATCAACTCATCAAAGTAAGCTTCCTTTTGCACGCTTCTATCTAAATAGACATGAAGAGCATCTGGTGCTGAATGCTTCTTCCAAATAAATGATTCGTTATCTAATAGAACACCTCCGCCTTTTATGGATGTGAAGCAATGCTCACTATCTGGCAAATAGACCACCCCTATCAATGGATCTCCTTCAAGAGTCACCAAGGCTATAGAAACGGCATAGCCCGATTTCCCTTCTGTATACGGCAATGTTCCATCCATTGGATCAATACACCAGAAGTAGTCTTTATGAAGTCTAGACTGATCATCAGCGGCTTCTTCTGTCAAAAGGCCTAAATCATACCTCTCAATGGTTGATTTCAAATGACTTAGAATAATTCTCTGTGCTTCGATATCAACTTGTGTTATCACTTGTGACGCAACCGAATTTCCAGCCTTCTTTTCTTTCTTAGTATGATTCTTATTAGCCTGTGACTGGATATAAGTACCTGCTGCAACCGCGGCTTCCTTTGCTATACTGCAAAGATCATTCAGCATCATTCTATCTAGATTCATAACTCACTCAACGCTTCATTAGTAAGTCGTTGACTATATCCATTCATTTTCCAATGCCCTGGACTCCAACCGTCTAGAAAGCGATAAAAATCTGCCCATGCATATTTATATAGAGAAAGCCATTCCTGCTTCACTTCTTTAAATTCAAACTTACCTTCCAAGGCCTTTTCTAATTGATTAAAATAATAGTCTAATAAATCAGTCTCATATTTTTCACAATCATTCTCTTCGAAGCAACTGCTGATGAAATAGGCGACATCTTTCATACCACAACCTCCACCTACATATTGAAAATCCACTGCTGCTACGGTATCCGCTTCACTGAAACAAAAATTAGCCAGTTTTGCATCACCGTGAACGATAGTTTGATACTTGGCATTATTAAGGCGCTCACCTATTGCTGAGGCAGCTCGCTTAAGAGCCATATTATTCATCTTTTTTAACTCATCTGGACGTGTATCTAAATGCCAATACGTGCCTATTGGCCATAAATCTTCGACTGATTCTCCCATAAATCTTGCATGAAAATGCGCTAACCAACTGAGACAAATCTTCGCATTTTCTAAAGTAACATTTTCAGGTGACACTCTTAAATAGAATCCGGCTGCATCTAAATCCTCCATTATCAATAGTAACTCTTCCTCCTCTTCTAAAGTCATATAATTAGCAGGAATTCGCCAATACTCACTAGATTTTTGAGCCCACTTTTGATACCAATTCATTTCTATCTGATATGATTTCAATTTTCGATCATGAGATATTTGAGAGTCCCAACCTTTTGGATGTTCGTTTCTTTCCTTCCAGTATATATGTTTCACAATGACACTTGGATAGCGTCCATCATTGAGATCGTATTTTTTAATTTCACCATAATCACTCCAGAGCGATTGAATAGCTTTTTCCGCTAAAATGGATGTAGCTCCTGTGGCCTTAAGTATTTCATCTTTGACTAATATCATTCGTTTTCAAAACTGATCTTTTTTATGGGCAGAAACAAGGAATCGATATTGGATATACTTCAATTATTCATCCAAAAAGAATTCATCTAAAGCTACATAGAGACGAAAATATTTCTAGTATTGCAACCACAATAGACACCTACCTATGTTTGGATTTTTAAAAAAGAAACCTAAAGAAAAATTACCGCCGCAACTGCTGGATATCAATGGCAATTTAATTTCTGAAGGAGATGAGGTAGATGCTCTTCGGTATGAATTGGGGAAATGTAAAGTAGAACTGGAAGGTCTTCAATTTTTCTATGTTTCAATCGAAACTGATAAGAAAGTCAGTTATGTCAAAATGATAGATGCGGTAACGGGAAATCAAAAAGTAAAGATGCTCTCTTAGCTTCCTGACTCAAACTTGGAAAGCTGATATTGATAATGAGTAACATCAGCATAGAGTTGCTGCGCCATCTCCAATGCCTTCTTTTCAAACAAAATAGCTTGCTTGGTTTTGCCTAATTTGTATAACAAAGAAGCATAGGTATCAATAGAGGCTGGTTCCGCATTGGTATCAACCGCTTGCTTAGCCCAGCCTAAAGCTGTTTCTAATTGACTTTTATCTTCTATGTATAAATAAAACTTCCAAGCCAGTTCACTAAGTTCATCTGGTTGATCTACTGATGTCATGCGGACTAATTCAATAGCGTGAGTTCCATAGGCTTTCCAATTGCCCAATACTTCACTTAAGTGCAAGTTCATCATGTTCGATAGTGTATCTATACCGTCAAATTCTACCGCCTCTACAGCACTAATTAATGACCTCATTCCAAACACATGCAGTTCTTCAGACTCAAATACTTCTTGATACTGAGCCAAATAGGTATCATAGATTTTTGCATTGACTTCTGCTTTACCAAAAGTCATTTCAAACTTGCCTTTATTTTTGACGACATATTGAAATTTGTCTGAGAAAATATCCCATTGATATGTGGCGAATACAATCCAATTATCTTCTTTTAGCAAATCTTCATCGGGCAATGTATCAAAGTAGTTCTCCACAAATCCTTCCACATTCATACAAGCTAGTTCCATCAAGCTTAGATAATTAACTATGAACTCTGCTGACCTGTCTCCCTTTTCATACTTGTCCATGTAAGTACTTAAGCTCTCAGCCCCATCCATTGCTATCTGTCCCAACTCCATCAAATCATTAGCGTCTAGTGATCCACAGCCTCTGTGCTTTAATTCGCCTTTTGAATTTATGAACAGTAGGGATGGATAAATATCTACTCCGTACTTCCTAGCAAAATCAATACCTGGATAATCTTCCATATCCAATGCTACATTGACAAAAGACTCATTGAAAAAATTGCTTACTTCAAGATCCGAAAAAGTATACAATTCTAAGTCTGAGCACGGCTCACACCATGAAGTATTGGCATAGACAAACACCATCTTATTGCTCGATTTAGCTTTAGAAAATGCCTCCTCTAGAGTGCCCTCTTCGAATCGAATTTGGGCGTTCAGAAATATTGGAATCGCAACAATAAGTGTGAGTATTTTCTTCATTGATTTAATCTCTAACTTCTACAATCATCTCTACTTCTACCGCAATATTTCTTGGCAATGAACCCATACCTACTGCCGCTCTTGCGTGCTTGCCTCTCTCTCCGAATACTTCCACCATGGTATCAGAAAAACCATTGATAACTTCTGGTTGATTGGTAAAGTCAGCTGGAGCGTTGACCATACCAAGCACTTTGACAATTCTCACCACTTTATTGAGGTCACCTATCTCAGCTTTTAAAGCTGACAACTGTGCAATAGCGGCAAGTCTTGCCGCAGCATATCCTTCCTCTATGGTTAAGTCTACACCTACTTTACCAGCTACATAACCGCCTTCTGGCTTAGAAGGTCCTTTACCAGCCATAAAAATCAAGTTTCCTGTACGCACTGCATTCACATAATTGGCTACTGGAACTGATGGCTCTGTTAAGGTAATTCCCATTTCATCGATCTTCTCTTCTACATCATAAGAATAGAGATCGACTTGCTCCTCCTCTTCTTTGCTATTGTCCACTGAGACGGTGCACGATAAAGCAAGGAGTGTGAATAGGATGAGGTGAAAGTTTTTCATGAGGTTTCTAATTTTAAAAAACGTCATTCCTGACTTGTTCAGGAATCTACCTTACAATCAGGAATGACGTTTATGCATAAATGTGTTTTTTACTCTTTTTCTCTAATGGACTTAAACTCTGATCCTTCTTTCCACTTTGGCCACTCATCAGAGTTAGCTAGTTGCCAGCCTACATTGTATAGCAGCATTCCATCTAAAGCCATGCCATCAAATGTCCATGACTCTTGAAACTCATCTTGAGGACGGTGATACTGTGAAGACAGATAGATTTTACTTAGACTATCTACATACTCCACACCTTTCGTCATGTGCTCATATCCTCCTGAAGCATAAAGAGCGGGTATGCCAATTTTAGCAAACTGAAAGTGATCAGAACGAAAGAAGTATCCTTTGCCCGGATCTGGATCTGGAATGATGTATCTGCCTTGCTGTTTCGCATAGTTCTCTGCAATGTCTTCCAACTCTGATTGACCATAACCCACTACAGTCAAATCTTTCATTGGACCAAATGTGGTGATTCCGTCCATGTTGATATTAGCTACTGACTGAGCTGCAGGATAAACAGGATTTTCAGCATAATGCTTTGAGCCAAGTAATCCTTGCTCCTCTGCCGTCACTGCTAAAAACACAACAGATCTTTTTGGTTGCTCTGCTTTTGCCATCGCTTCCGCAATTCCTAGTAGCGTTCCAACTCCTGATGCATTGTCATGCGCTCCATTGTAAATAGAATCACCATCTATTTCGTTTCCAATACCTAGGTGATCCCAATGTGCGGAGTAAATAATGTATTCATCAGGCTTTTCAGATCCCGTAATCTTCGCAATCACATTTTTAGACATGTCCTTTTTGATGCCGTTTCTTACTGTAACAGACGCATTCAATCCAAGATCAACTCCCTTGAAATCAGCACTTCTGGAGCGTTCAGAATAGTTTTTCATGTCTTGAGAAGATGCTTCAAATATTTTGATAGCTGCCTCTCTGGTGATCCATCCTAAGACATCAGACTGAAATTCATCCCCTGACTTATCTAAATACAGACTAGCACCAGACCATGAGTTTCTTACGACCAACCATGGATATCCCGCTGGTACTGTTTCATGAATGATCAAGCAACCAGCAGCTCCTTGTCTCGCCGCTTCCTCAAACTTATACGTCCATCTACCATAGTACGTCATGGTCTCTCCTTTGAAGAATGCTTCATCACCAGACGCAAATCCTGGATCATTGACCAATACAACTACTGTTTTTCCTTTCACGTCTAGTCCTTCATAGTCATTCCAGCCGTACTCTGGAGCAACTACTCCATATCCTGCAAAGACCAAGTCTGAAGCATCTAGGCTCACATTATCGACTACCTTTTCTGTGTATGCCACAAAGTCTTCCGATACATTGAGTACAACATCTTTTGCCCCACCAGAAATAGTCATTGTTTCTGATGGGTAAGCCGTAAGCTCTACCATAGGTACTTCCTGAAAGTAGGATTCGTCATTTCCTGGCTCCAGACCGTATTCTTTAAACTTGCTCTCCAAATAGTTGGTGGTTTTGACCTCTCCTTCTGTGAAGGGCTTTCTCCCTTGAAAGTCATCTGAGGAAAGTGTTTTTACATGAGATTGAAGTGAAGCTTCCGAGATGGATACCTCTGTCGCCTCTTCCTTAGGCGGAGTGCACGCTGCAAACACCAATGGAAGTGATAATAACAAAATTGATTTTTTCATTTGATTGGTTAGGTTAAAACCCTATAGGTTTAAATGAGCAACGAATTTAATGAGAAAATGGGGGATATGAGGAAAAGGTGAATATAAGACAGCTAAAGAGGTATATTTGATGATATAGTGTGCGTGTTATATCCGACATTAAACGACTAACAAACGTTTGTAAACGGATATACACCTAATAACCAGCGAGTTAACAAAAACACTATCAAAAATATATAAGAAAAATAACAGGAACAGTTCCTGTTACATTATAGTTCTATGGCATTAAATAGACAAAATGGAAAAACATATATTAGTAGAAATAATGTCACAATTGACATCTCTTACAGATGAGGAAAAAGTAGATATTGAGAATAGTTTCCCAATAAAAAAAATACCCAAAGAGACTTACTTGTTGAAAGAAGGTCAAATTTCTAAAGATGCTTTTTTTGTAATAAAAGGTTGTATAAGAGAATTTAAACTTTCTGATGGTGAAGAAAAAACAACAGGCTTTTTTACGGAAGAACAGTCTGTAATAAACTTTGATAGTATAATCAATCGAGTGCCTTCAAAAATCAATTTTATTTGTGAAACAGATACAATAGTTGCGGTACTAAATTCAGAAAATGAGAAAGCACTTTATAAAAAACACCCTCGCTTTGAAACCTTTTGCCGCAGCGGTGTTGAACAAATGATGGGGACGAAACAAGGACAATTAGAAGAACTCATAATTCTCTCTCCAGAACAACGTTACTTGAAATTGCAGAAAGATAGACCTGATTTAATTAACAGGGTTGCTCAATACCATATTGCAAGTTACTTAGGGATTAAACCGGAAACATTAAGCCGCATTAGAAAGAGGTTAGTCGAAAAATGACTAGCCTCTGATTTTTTTAGCGACTATGTAATATTCAGTAGCGGGAGTATCCATTAAAACATCTGTTTCAATTATTTTGAAGCCACAACTTTCAATTTCTTGTTCCAACTCTTGCATTGAGAGGAACTTCAAATATGGTAGGACTTTCAGTGTTTTTAAAATAGAAATAATGAATCCCGATAGGAGCCCTGCTAACGTTCTCTTTTCTTTTAGACACGCTGTAGTGGTAATTAACAATCCGTCTTTCTCTAGTAAACTCTCTATTCGCTTTAAAACTATTTCAGGCTTTTTAAAATAGAGAAGAATATTAAATGCTAAAACAGCTTGAAAACTACTCTCTTTGTATTTCTTATCGAAAAGAGTTGTTTGAGAGAATGTAATATTTTCAATTTTCCTTTCTAACGATGCAGATTTTGCAACCTGTATCATTCTAGGTGAAGTATCAAAAGCTTGAATTTCTTTAACTTGACTTGCAAAAGGAAATGAATATAAGCCTGTTGCACAAGCAAAATCAAGAACAATATGATGTTGTTTGAGATACTTTTTGGTCTTACTAATGTTCGAATGATAAGCCTTATCTTTAGCCTTCTTATCGTAACTCTTAGATAATTTATTCCAAAAACGCTCTGACATATAAATCTTGCTTTCAATTAAAACTTAAACCCAAAATTCATACTAGGTTCAAAAATGTGAATTGGTGTTCCTTCGTTTATTTTAGCAATTTCTTCAGGGGTATTTGTATCTATTGGCCAATATTTCAATGCTATTGCAGGCTCTACATAGAATCGTTTTTTAAGAAATTCAACACGGTAACCTAATGCTGCTTGTAGATACAACTGAAATCCTTTTTGTGTTTTTTCATTATTGCTATCATGATACTGCTTCATAAAGGATGTTCCCTGAACTGTTGCAAATAAACCTTTCCACATAAAACATTGATAACCTACACCCAGTCCCCAGGCTCTTACAAAACCAGGATAAAATTCTTCAGATTTGCCATATGTACCAAGAGGTTCGGCATACTTCCACGTATTAAATTCTGCAAAAATTCTATCCCTTTTATTCAGGCGATATCCATAAGTTAATAGGTAATAATCAGGAGAATCTTCTAGTAAATTTCCTAGCATAAATAAAGATGAACCGATAGTATGCTTATATTTGATACCATCTTCTTTATCTACTGAATTAGTTTGTCCAAAGGAAAGGGTTGCTATAAGTAGCATGAGAGCTGTCGATACTTTTACTTTTTTATACATAACTTTTTATTATTTTATTTCTACAAAGAAATCAGTCTAATTCCCCAATTTCATTGACTAAAATCAATAAATAAAAACGCCATAGAATCGAGTAGACGGCCGTGAGCTGTAATACCCACGGTGCGCCTCTCACACCACCCAGCGTACGGGTCTCGTACTGGGCGGTTCGTTAAATCAGAACTTAACTTTCTGGTAGTATTCTAGCATACTTCTGTAACCTCTTTTCTTTAGACGTTTCTCAGTGATTGTAGTCCG
>JBGCFL010000200.1:0-6508 GCA_045106975.1 Ekhidna sp.
GGATATTTTGGAGGCGTTTTACTCATCTTTCAATGAATCAACAGGATTTGCTAATGCTGCTTTTACTGTTTTGAAGCTCATCGTAAGGAAGGCCACTGTCAATGTGATGAGTGCTGCTATGGCATAGACTTCAAATCCCAAAGAAATTCTAAAAGCAAACCCATCCAACCAGTTGGTCATAACGTACCAAGAAAGTGGTATCGAAATGATCAAAGAGATAATGAACAACATCAAAAAGTCTTTGGACAGGAGCGTCACTATTCGTCCTACTGATGCTCCTAACACTTTTCTCACGCCTATTTCCTTATTTCTCTGTGCCGTGCTGTAGATGGTAAGGCCAAATAATCCTAAGCAAGCAACAAAAATGGCTAAGCCAGAGAAAATGGTAAATATTTTTCCAAAACGCTCATCCGTTTCATATTGCTTATTAAAGTTTTGATCAACGAAACGCGTATCAAAAGGACGATGCGGAGCTACATCAAACCAAATTTCTTCCAATTCAGCAAGTGTTCTCGAATAATTGTCGCTATTCAATTTTAATGATAAAACAGACGTACTCCACCAAATGCTGTATCGCAATGAAAGAGGCTCTACTTCATCGTGCAATGAGACATAATTGAAGTTTTCTACAACACCTACCACCTTGCCTTCTCTTCCCCATTGCTCAAAAGATTTACCAATAATATCCTCTGGATTAGGATATCCAAATAGCTTAGCCGCCGCTTCATTAAGGATGAGTGAATTGATTGAATCTAATGGGAAATCTTTAGAGAAATTTCTCCCGGCCACCATTTTCATACTATAAGTGGGAACAAAATCTTCATCTATTTCATAGATCGCCGGAGACTTGTAAACGAGTTCTCCTGATATTGGATCTGACACTCCTGTTCCTGCATTGGGGAAGAAATCTCCCGGTGTAGCTCTAGATGCAGATACCTTTTCAACATCGCTGTGACTTAAAAATTGCTTTTTTATGTAGTCCAATTTTCTACCTACATCACCATCATATCCATAATCGATAACAAGCATCTGCTCATTATCAAATCCTAAATCATAGGATCTCAGAAAGTTGAGTTGTGAAGAAACAATGGTTGCCCCAGCTATCAAGATAATGGACAATGAGAATTGAAGAATAACCAATGATTTTCTTAGCCATATTCCATTCGATGAGGTCTTGAAAGATCCTTTTAAAACAGTAATAGGCTTGAAATTAGAAAGTATGAAAGCAGGATAGCTTCCTGCTATTACCCCGATAAGTAATATTCCTAAAATAGCTAGGCCAATGTTCTGTGGAAAAAACAACCAGTCGATTGGTAGCACCTTTCCTGAAATGGTTTCTAGTGTCGGATGACCTACGAAAATAAACACGACTGCTAGCATGGCTGCAATAACTGTGATAAGGGTAGACTCTACCAGAAACTGATAAATTAACGCACTTCGTTGTGAACCAATTGTTTTTCGTATCGCTACTTCTTTTGCTCGCTCTACTGACCGAGCAGTAGACAAATTCATAAAATTGATACAAGCTATAAGTAATATGAATATGGCAACTGATGTGAAAATGTAGATGTTGCTTAAGCTACCAACAGGGCCTGGTTGGCGACCTGCCTCTGAGTGAAGGTACGCATCTGATAATGGTTCGTATCTGATAGTGTATCCAAAGTCATCTGAGAAGTTCTCCGCAATGAACTGATTTGTCTTGGCTTCAACTTGATCTATAGTTGTTCCTTCTTTTAAAGTGAAATAGGTATAAAAGTCTACATAACCCCATGATTCAAATATCCATGGTCTCATCTTTCTAAATGTACTCATGGATATCAACCCATTGAACGAAAAGTGAGAGTTGGTTGGAATATCAACGACACCAGTGACTTCAAAGGGATCCTCACCATCCATTATCATTGTTTGTCCAATAGGATTCTCATCTTTAAAATATTTTTCAGCTAGTCTCTTGGTAAGCACAATCGTATTTGGTCTAACGAGGGCTGTTTCAGGATTTCCAGCCAAAAATGGCCAATCAAAAAGATCGAAAGCAGTAGAGTCTCCAAACAAAATGTCAGTTTCAGAAAAGGTTACTCCATTGTAAGACAGGAGCCATGGAGCATCACTAGTAAATCGGAAAACCTGATCCACCTCGGGAAAGTAATTTTGCATAGCAGGAGCTACTGGAGCATTGCCCCAAACTTGAAACTCTGTAATGGGTAGCGTATCATGTCCTGCTACTTTTTCCTGACTTCCATAGTAATGTGCTACACGATAAGTTCTATCATACTTTTCATTGTATGTGTCATAGGAGAGTTCATTATTCACATAAATCAGAATAAGGATACAACTAGCTATGCCTACACTAAGGCCAGATATGTTTAGTAATGAAAATGTCTTGTTACGGAGTATGTTACGCATACTCACCTTATAATAATTAGATATCATACCGAAGTTATTTAGTTGCCCGCTACTAGCGGGTTTAATTAATGATGGACGTAGCAGCTTAAGAACATCCAGTGTGAAAAACCATTTTGATGGCCTTTTTTCAAATCTTTCGTAGAGATCCCCTTCAATATCTTCCACATAGTCTGGGTTGCAAAACCAGCGAAAGAAACGAAGAGGATAGCTTGGTGGCGATATGTGTTTGTCTTCTTTAGACACTAAACTTTACCACAAATTCTGGAACGGCATTCCAAAGTCCTAGTCGCTGTTCTTTTGTCTCTTGTAGTATGTTTTTTCCTGTAGAAGTCAAAGTGAAAAAGCGTTTTCGCTTTCCTCCGCGCACTTTGGTAGCCTCGCCCATTTCAGAAGTGAGGTATCCTTTTTTCTCCAATCTTCTCAGCACGGTTTGTAGCGCACCTATACTCACCTTCCTTTTTAGACGTGTTTCCATCTCTTCAATGATGGCGAATCCGTATGCATCGTTGGTGAGAATAGCCACCGTAAGCATGACTACTTCTTCAAATTCTCCTAATTGATGTTTACCCATAATTATAATATTTACCTTAAAAGTAGTTATTATGAATAACCTTATACCTTAATTGTAGTTTTAATGTTTCAATTAAGACGAAATAAAATTTTATAGAAACAAAAAATTGGGGTGCTTAGACTTTCCTTTTAAGCTCGAAATGCTTCCCTAAATACACTTTACGAACGATTTCGTCAGCAGCTAATTCTTCTGCCGTTCCTGCCTTCAGAAGTTTGCCTTCAAACATCAAGTAAGCTCTATCAGTGATTGATAAAGTCTCGTTTACATTATGATCCGTAATAAGAATACCAATGTTCTTGGTTTTCAATTGAGCTACGATCGTTTGAATTTCTTCTACCGCGATAGGATCTACACCTGCAAATGGCTCATCAAGCAAAACGAACTTTGGATCCATTGCTAAGGCTCTAGCAATCTCGGTTCTTCTTCTTTCCCCACCAGAAAGTACTTTGCCTAAGTTTTTACGAACATGAGTCAAGCTAAACTCTTCCAGTAGGCTTTCCGCTTTCTCTTTCTGCTCTTGCTTAGACAATTTTGTCATTTCCAGCACCGCCAAAACATTGTCCTCTACCGAAAGCTCTCTGAAAACAGATGCTTCTTGAGCTAGATAGCCGAGCCCCTTTTTAGCTCGCTTAAACATCGGTAAATCGGTGATGTCCTCGTCATCCAAGAAGATATTTCCTTCATTGGGCTTTACCATCCCTACAATCATGTAAAAAGAGGTTGTTTTCCCAGCACCATTTGGCCCAAGCAAACCCACAATTTCTCCTTGCTTTACGGTAACAGAAATGTCATTTACGACTGTTCTCTTTCCGTATTTCTTGATTAGATGTTCTCCTCTTAATTCCATAAACGAGTTGCAATTTATATAAAGTCTAATTCGAAAAACACATTAAAACATCTCTAAGCAATTGAATCGATGTAGTTTCCTTTTTGTACATATCTCATGGACTCTCTGACGAATCAAATCTGATATCCTTCAGATTAAGGGTCAGTGATTTATTTCCTCTATAATTATTCTCTTCCAAATGGTAGGCTATTTCAAATGGCTCACCCTCTTTGATTTGGTCAATCTTGCTTCCCAAACCAAAACCAATAAACTCGTATTGTTTCTTTTTTCCAACTTCTACTACCGCTCCCTTTAAGTGCTTGTCCTTTAGCACTTTTGGAAGCGCCAGTACCGTTACATTTTTTGTGCCAAATACAGGAGACAAATTTTGAGGACCAAAAGGAGCCATCTGATCCAAGATGCTCAATGTCTTAAACGTAAGTTCAGAAAGAGGGATGGCTATATCAATTTCTACTTTAGGAATCAGCTGATCTGGCAAGATGCGCTCAGTCACTACTTCTTCAAACCGCTCTTGAAAGGCTTCTATATTTTCTACGGGCATTGTAAGTCCGGCTGCATATTTATGTCCTCCAAATTGATCTAACAAATCAGCACACTCATTAATCGCTGCATGCACATCAAAACCATCTACTGATCGTGCAGAACCTGTTGCTTTACCTCCCGATTCTGTCAATATAATAGTTGGTCGGTAATAATGCTCAATGCATCTTGAAGCAACAATACCTATCACGCCCTTATGCCATGAATCCTTAAACAACACTGTAGATTTTTTATCTTCAGGAAACTCAGCAATCATCTCCAATGCTTCAGCAGTAATGCTTTGATCAAATTCTCTACGCTCCAAGTTTTTAGTATTCAAGTGATCAGCGAAAGTGCTTGTCTCGCTTTGATCACCAATCAGTAGATGAACTGATTCTCTGGCATGGGACAATCTTCCTGCCGCATTAATTCGAGGACCTAAGGAGAATAATACATCTGTGATGTTGAGCCTTCCTTTTTTTCCACTTATCTCAATGAGTGATTTTAGTCCTGCTGATGGATCCTGATTTAGTTTCTTCAATCCGTAGTAAGCCAACGTCCTGTTCTCGTCCACAATTGGGACAATATCTGATGCAATACTTACCATGAGCAAATCAAGCAACTCGAAGAGGCGTTCTTTGTCAATCGTGTTTTGTTGGCAAAATCCTTCTAGTAATTTAAAGCCAACACCACATCCAGACAGTTCCTTAAAAGGATACAAACAGTCCTTCTGTTTCTGATCAAGAATAGCATATGCATCTGGTAATTCCTCACCTGGAAGGTGATGATCACAGATGATCAAATCAACTCCACCAGCCTTTGATTGAGCAGCTCTATCTACAGCTCTAATACCACAATCCAATGCTATGATAAGATTAAATTCATTTTCTATAGCATAATTGATTCCCTTCTCTGATATCCCATATCCTTCGGTATACCTGTCGGGAATGTAGAACTCTATTTTTTTAGAAAACTGCTTTAGAAATAGAAAAAGCAAACTCACAGAAGTAGTGCCATCCACATCATAATCTCCATAAAGTAGAATTTTCTCGTCATCGAATATGGCTTCTGTCAACCTATTCACAGCTTTATCCATATTCTTCATCAAAAATGGATCATGCAACCTGTTAAGTGACGGGCGGAAAAACTCTTTAGCTTCATCGAAAGTGGTGACTTCACGTTGAATCAATATTTTTGCCAGGTAAGGGTTTATATTAATTGATTTACTCAATTCTTCTATGAGTTTCTCATCTGGTTCCTCTTTATATACCCATCTTTTTTCCACGCCATGAAGTTATCAACTCGTGTCTAATGGCACAAATAATCAATAGAAGTAGCTATAACTAAACACCGGAGATACCCTTAATTATTTTGAATATTCTTCTCTCTACTCAATGAATGTTATTATTTTGAAAGCAAAGCTGAGCTAACCCCTAAAAAACACGACAACATACGGTTATGATACTATTTTTACTATTACTAAAAATGACTCATTTACCAGTGAGGTCTTAAGTAGCTTTGAAAAGCCATTATGAAAATAGCTTTAAACGAAATATGGAACTTTCTAAAACTCGTGGATAAAAACGAGAAGGGGTGGGAATATGGACTCTGTGCAGGAATTATTAAGGTGGAAGGAATACCGCATGCCACCATGATGCAGCTCCGTAATGATGAAGAATACGACACTGAGCTATTACCCTCCCTCTTTACTTTTAGAGAAATCCTATGGCAACCAGATGTCTTCACGGAAGCAAGTATGAGTTTGCCTTCCTTGCGCATATTAAATGCATTTTGCGATGAAGCCGCTGAAGAATTGGAACAACAAGAGCGGGCAGTCAATGCCATTTATATTGAGTTAATAAAAGGACTTGGTAAGTGCTGCAAAAAAGCCATTGAAAGGCTAGAAAAGGACAGACCAGATGTCAAGAAAATTTTGGGCAATTTCAGAACAGTAGCTTTCCCCATTGTTAAGTTTTTCATCTATCATCCAAAAAACAGAAAAGACTACTATAATGACGCTGTAAACAGATTGAATTATTCAGTAAAAATCATGCTGACGCAATTCTACGGTAGATACACAGAACTGAAAGATCCCTATTGGATGGTGAGTTTTTCCAAATCAAAACAACAAAAACAACAAGAAGTCAAAGCCTCTGAGGATACTGAAC
>JBGCFL010000201.1:0-24633 GCA_045106975.1 Ekhidna sp.
ACATTTCCAATCACCTGCATTGTCGCAAGTGAAGGATTTTCGCTACCCCCTCGTGGTTCAATCGTTACGGCAAAGGCTACTGCATTAGTATTAGTACTCTTCATTTGCACCAGCATACTTGAATTTACTGGATCAAATACACCTGCATCTACAGGTTTACCATCTATAATAGCCCAAAGCTGATACTGTTGATCCTCTGAAAGCTCTTTTAGCCCTTTTATGCTCAAGTAAACATCTTGAGTGGATTTGTTCCAATAGATGGTTGCTCTAGAGTCTGGTGAGTTATCTGTCCCATTCATCACAACTCTTGTGTAAGCTGAGTCATCAAGTACCGCTACAGCATTTTCCAGATTATCAAGTTGTTGATTTACGGTGTTGTAGTTCTCAGCAAACTGTTCATTTTGCGCAATCAAATCAGAAAGTCTGTTTTCAGCACCCTTCCACTTATTCCAGTAATTGAAAGCAAGAATAGATGAACCAAGAGCTACAACTATGGAAGCTGCGGCTGCATAGTTGAAGAGTGAAGCTGATTGGTTTCGATTGATGGAAACAGTTGGTTTTTCAGTTTCTACTTCTTGAATCCGATCAAGAATGCCGGCTTTCAAATGTTCTGCAGGTTTAACAGCAGACTTAAATGCTATCGTCTCAATAGAAAGTTCTATAAACTCTATCTCTTCACGCACTTCTAAGTGATTTTTGGCCATTTCTTCCACCTCTGTTCTCTCAGCTATGGTAAGCTGATCCAAAACATAGGATTCTAAAATGCCTGACGATATGTATTCTTCTAAACTCACTCTTGCTTCAAAACATTTCGCATATTCTTTAGTGCCATCCTAACACGAGTTTTCACCGTGCCAAGTGGCATATCAAATTCATCTGATATTTCAGATTGAGTATAGCCTTTGAAGTACACCATTTCAATGACAAATTTTTCTTCTTCACGAAGCGTCTTCATTACCTCAGTCATCCCAATTCCATCTTCATTTTGGTGACTCAATCTTTCCTTATCTATACCAGTTACGTAGGTTTCTATATGATCGGTTTTCCCGACCTTCTTCATTTCTTTTGATCTTAACTTATCGATTGCCAGATTTCGGCTTATGTTAACCATCCAGGTAAAAAAACGCCCTTTAGAGGAATCGTACTGCTCTATTTTATCCCAAAACTTCATGAAGGCATCTTGCAAAACTTCCTCTGCGATGTTATCATCATTTACAATTCGTGAGATAGCTCCATAAATAGCCCCGGAGTAATTGTCATACAAATAGCTAAACGCATCCTTACTCCTTGCTCTTATCTGAGCAACAAGTTGGTCTTGATCTATTTGCTGATTTTTTAGAGTCACTAAGACTGATTACAATAATTTTTTTCTAATGAAAGGTTTGAGTTCATTAGCAACATTGGCAATGGACTACCTATCTGAACCTTCTGAAAAGAACCTTTAATAGCTCCTTCACTTCATCCGATTGCATATTCCATTCATTATGCTTGGCATACCCCTGAACAAGAAACTCTACAGATTCATCAAAGGATTGGTATTCTTCTAACTCAAACAGAGCATTTTCAAACTCATTTTTATCATTATTGAAAAGCTCTTGAATGAACATGTATCTACTATTGACAGATATCATCTCCAATAAACTTCCTCCCTTTTTAGAAGATTCAAGATGATCGGCCACAGTTTCTTCGGTCTTTTCAAACTGCTCATTCACTGTCTTTTCAGGCAAGTCGTCCATGTCCTCATCTTCCAAAACAATTGGAGGGTCTACAGTAGGCTTTTCTTCTTCGATATCAATTTCCTCCTCATCAGCACTATCCGCATCACTTGAGATACTTATATCTTCTACAACCTCTTCTGTATCGTCATCTTCACTAGAAAATGCAATATCGTTATTATCGGAAGGAGCCTCAACGGCTGCTGGAGAAGCATTCTCTTCATCATCTATATTCTCTTCCTCCATAGAATCATCCTCGGAGGAAACCTGAATATCGCTTTCAGCTTGGGCATCAGGAGCAGTATTCCTAGGCGTTGGTCTTTCATCTACTAAGTCTTCTTCACCTGGCTCAAACAAATCGTCTTCATCAAAGTCATCAATATCTGGATCGTCTGAAAGTACTTTTTCAGCATCAATTTCCAACACCTCAGCCAGTAATTTGCACTCTTCTTCTACTGCAGCATTCGTGTCAAATTCATCAAACTCCTCAGGCAGCTCGTCAATTACATCATCAATGGTGAGGCCCTTCATATCACCCAAGAAACTGCTAATCTCCTTTTTATGAACCCTTAAGTACTTGATAGTCCCTTCAATGGACTTATCATTGATTTTATCCACCCCTCTACTTTCAAGATCAATTTCTATATAAGCCTCTGGTGCTACCACTAAATAAATAGTATCCTTTACCGCATGGTTTAAAAGCAACTCAAACTTGGTACGATTAATCTCTATGTGCTGAGATAATACATTCATGAATTGAATCATGGCTTGCCTTACTTCATCATGCTTATAATTGAAAAATGGACTTTCCAATTTTTTGGTTTCTTCCTGCCAATATCTAAAAAGCAGTTTTATTACGAAGAAATTGACTTGCTTGGAAGGTGTGACAGTTAAGATTTCCTTTCCTGAAATCACTTCTTTTCCTTCTTGAAAAAAATCAGCAGTTACTTTCACTGCAAATTTTTCACAATAACTGTCTATAAAGTCTTCGTTTAGTTTCCTTTGCATATCTGAAAATTGATGAGAAGTATGCCCAATGTTGTAATTACCAACTTACAAAGTAAATCTATTCATTGCGATGGTAAAAGGGAAAGATTACTGGATATTTTGCTGAGTGAGACGGATTACATGCATGCATGTGGCGGTAAAGGAAAATGCACTACTTGTAAGGCGAAAATTATTTATGGTGAAGATCACCTTAATCCTAAAACAGAAAGTGAAATGCTCTTTACCAAATTGAATAAATTGCAAATGAACGAACGCTTGACTTGTCAAGTGCAAGTGCAAGGAAGCATCGAAATAGAAGTGCCTAAAGAAACTCAATTACCTCATATTACTTATTCAAAATAATGTTTGTAGAACCACATATTGGAAAAGGGTCTGTACGTCAAGGCGGGTGGATAGAGGTCGTATGTGGATCTATGTTTTCCGGTAAAACAGAAGAATTAATTAGACGATTGAATCGAGCTTTGATAGCGAATCAAAAAGTAGAAATTTTCAAACCAGCGATTGATAAAAGATACGATAAGGTAAAAATTGTCTCCCACAAAGATTCTTCTATTCAATCTACTCCAGTAAACTTTGCGAACGATATTCTATTGAGAGCTGGTGACTGTGAGGTTGTAGGAATAGATGAGGCTCAGTTTTTTGATGATGAAGTCATCAATGTGGCTTCAACACTAGCCAATCAAGGTAAGCGAGTAATAGTCGCTGGTCTGGATATGGATTTTCTTGGGAATCCGTTTAAGCCTATGGATTCTTTGATGTCTGTAGCTGAATATATCACCAAAGTACACGCAGTATGCATGAAATGTGGAAGTGTAGCCTCTTACTCTCACAGAAGATCAAAGGCAAAACAGACAATAGTTTTAGGTGAAAAAGATATTTATGAAGCACTTTGCAGGTCTTGCTTTTTTGAAGCATTGGACGATAAGTAGTCTCTTTTTAGTATCACTATCTGGATTTGCTCAAGATATTGCAATCGGCACTTGGCGAACTCATTTTAGTTATAATAATGCTAAAATCATTGAGCAAACATCAGATAAACTATTTTGTGCTGCAGAAAACGGATTATTCTCCGTTGATTTAAATGATAATTCCATCAGAAAACTCTCCAAATTAGATGGCTTATCAGATGTTGGTATTTCAGCGATGAGGTATGACTCTGATGATAACGTTTTAGTCATTGGTTATCGATCTGGATTAATCGATCTCATTTTTGACGATAGGATAGAGACCATAAGAGACATTTTTAATTCCAACCTAGAAGGGGATAAATCAATCAATGATATAACATCAGGATCAGGAAGGGTATACCTAGCAACCGATTTAGGAGTAATTGTTATCAATACAAGTCGTTCCGAAATAGTTGAAAACTATGTACAAATAGGTGCAGGAGGAAATGAAATCAGTGTAGAAGATATTTCTTTTTCAAAGGACATGCTTTTAATCAGATCTGATGAGGGAATTCAAAGCGGTTCTATTTCATCAAACTTGTTAGATTTCAATAACTGGAACCGATATCCAGCATCTGACTCGTACTCTAACTTGACTCTAGTTTCAGAGCAATACTATGCAACTAATGGAGATACTCTGTTGCAGTTAAATGGAGGAAATTGGGAAAATACCCAGGCCATTTTACCCACTGATGCGACAGAGCTTTTTTCTGTTAATGGAGAGCTTTTAACATCATCTAATGGTATTGTATATCAGTTAACATCAGAGGGCTTTCAATCCATTGGAAGTATAGGTGCATTTGAGGTAAATGATATTGTTAGCAGTGTTGGCCAACTTATCATCGCTGATTCCAATCTGGGCTTGATTCACAATAAGGGAAATAGTTTGGCTCCTGCTGGACCAATTTCAGACGATTTTTCAAGGTTAAGAATTATAGAAAATGAAGCTTTTGGATTCCATTCACCTGATCCAATTTCGTACAGTGGAAGTGTCAAAAAAGAAGGCTTTTCTCTTTTTTCAGAGGGAGTTTGGACAACTGAAATCATCGACGATTTTCATAATATTTCTGATGTCGCTCTTTTCCAAAATGGATTATACTTTGGATCAATTGGAGACGGTCTCTACAATCAAAAAAGCGATCAAATAATAATGGATATACCTAATAGTAATGCCGAGTTAGATACCATCATTAATTCGATAAAGTCTAGAAATAAGCTTTGGATTTCTTCTTTTGATAATGTGAATCCTATTCACTCAATGACGAGAGATGGTGATTGGATTTCATATACAGCTAGCGAATTACCAGAGGACAGCTACTTATCAATCGACTTGACATTGTTTGGAAACGCCTGGCTAGGTGGAGTTAATGGATCAATCACTGTTATTGATGAAGAGCAAGATGAAATAGATAGAATAACAACTTCAAATGGACTCCCATCATCATTCATCGACATTGACTTAAGTGTTGAGGACGATGCATGGATTGGCACATCGAAAGGGCCGGCACTTTTTACAAATGCATCATTCATTGGTAGCTTGTCAGCGATCAGGCCTTCTTTTGAAAGTAGAGTCCTTTTTGAAAATGAAACTGTGAATGCCGTAATGACTGATGGAGGAAACCGAATCTGGTTTGGTACCAATAGAGGCTTGTGGGTTTTTGATGAAAACACCTCAGAACAAGTCGCACTTTTCAATGAATCAAATAGTCCTATTCCATCTAATATCATTTTGGATTTAGTCTATAATTCAGAAAATGGAGAGGTATTTATTTACACAAACAAAGGACTAGTTTCTTTTAGAAGTTCATCCTCAGTAGGCGAAAGAACTCATCAAGACGTTAGCGTTTTCCCAAATCCTGTAAGACCCGATTATATGGGATTGGTCGGAATCAAAGGCGTTGCAAAAAATGCATCCATTAAAGTGACGGACATGAATGGTAATTTAGTAAAAGAGATAGATGCCAATGGAAGTACAGCTTCATGGGACTTGAATGATGTTACTGGAACTAGAGTGGTTACAGGAGTCTATTTTTTATTCAGCTCTTCATCTGACGGAGTAGAGACTTACGTCGGGAAAATAGCTGTCATTCGATAATGATAGCTAAGACTAAAGGTATTGTCCTTAGCTATATGAAGTATGGAGATAATTCCATAATTGCCCGAATTTTCACCGAAGAATATGGATATGGTTCTTACATAGTCAATTCTATTAGAAGCCAAAAATCAAAGAAGAGCATTGGTTATTTTCAACCGTTTTCTATTTTAGAAATGGTCCTTTATGTAAAAGAGACTAGGGATCTCCAGCGTATTTCAGAGTTCAAAAGTCATAAACCTCTTCATCATATTTATCAAAACTTTACCAAAAGCACCATCACTCTATTCCTATCTGAAATGCTTTCCAAATTGCTTCAGTCTGAACAAGCACCCAATCCAGAATTATATGATTTTGTAGAAGATTCCATTATTCAATTAGATCAAATAGAAAGTGGTTTGCAAGACTTTCATTTACAATTTCTTTTGAAAATAGGACCTTATTTAGGATTTGGTATGGAAGATTTTGATACCCTATTTACGTCAATAGATAGACTGGTGCCTACAACTGATGACAATGATCACTGGACGGAGAAATTGATCAATGAAGCCTACGGTTTTCAAGCAGGGTTTGGGAGGTCTATGAGGAATCAAGTGCTGGATGTCATTCTCAATTACTATAGACATCATGCGCACATTGCTAAGCCTAAATCATTAGACGTTCTAAGAAGTGTTTTGGATTAACTGTCTATTTGACCATTCTGAATTATCTTGGTAGTCCAATTTTTAACCTACTATCATGGCTGAAATATTATTTGATACCGTTCCATCGTTAGATTTAGCAGATTTTACTCATGGCACACCAGAGCAAAAATCTTTATTCGTAAGCAAGCTGGGAGAAGCTTATTCAAATATTGGGTTTGTATCCATAAAAAATCATGGTCTTTCTGATGAACTAACAGCAAATCTTTACAAAAGTGTCGAGTCCTTTTTTAGACTGTCAGATGACACTAAGAAAAAGTATGAGAAACCAGAACTAGCGGGTCAACGAGGCTATATAAGTAAGGGAAAAGAAAAAGCAAAAGGTAGAAATACTGGAGACTTAAAGGAATTTTTTCATGTGGGCCAACCTACAGATAATGCTCGCCCAGATTACCCTGATAATATTTGGCCATCGGAGGCACAGGATCTAAAAGAATACACAAGCGAAGCATTTAATACTCTTCTTCAAACTGGAATTCATATGCTCCGAGCCATTGCCTTATTTCTTGAACTACCAGAAAACTACTTTGATGATAAAGTAAAACAAGGGAATAGTATTTTAAGGCCTATTCACTACTTCCCAATAGAAGATCCTGATTCACTACCTCTAGATGCAGTAAGAGCGGCGGAGCATGGAGACATCAACCTTATCACTTTACTCATGGGAGCAAGTGCAGATGGCCTTCAAGTCTTAAGAAAAGATGGTAAATGGATTCCTATCACAGCCTTACCTGATCAGATAGTTGTTAACGTTGGAGATATGCTAGAGAGGCACTCGAACAGCAAACTGAAGTCGACAATCCACCGAGTAGTAAATCCGCCAAGAGAATTAATGCATACTTCACGTTTTTCAATTCCATTCTTCCTTCACCCAGTTTCAGAAATGGATTTGACTTGTTTAGACAACTGTGTAGACCTAGCACACCCCAAATCATTTGAAGACATATCCGCTGGTGAGTTTCTGGATCAAAGACTTCAAGAAATTGGATTGAAAAAGTAAGGGATGTCTTTCAAGCGAGTTAGATATTTTCTATTCTTAAAAGACGTGGCTTTTTTGTCGCTTACTGCATTTGGTGGTCCTCAAGGTCATTTTGGAATGTTTGTAGACTTACTTGTAAAGAAAAGAGGATATTTAACTGATGACGACTTAATTGAACTATATGCTCTTTGCCAAGTCTTACCAGGCCCTACCTCTACTCAAACAATCACTTCTTTAGGATACAAAATTGGAGGAGCAAACCTTGCTTATCTAACTCTTCTTGTTTGGATGCTCCCAGCATTTTGTATCATGACAACTCTGGCGATACTAGTAAGTCAAGCTGAGGCATTTAATATATCTCTAGACTTTTTAAGATACATCCAGCCAATTGCAGTAGGAATCGTAGCATTTTCATCTTACCAGATTTCTATCAAAGTTGTAAATACTAAAATGGGCTTTGTGTTGATGGTTATTTCCGCAATTGCCTCTTTCTTTTTGAAATCTCCTTATGCATTTCCTGTCCTTATTCTATTAGGAGGTTTAGCTACAACATGGAAGTACAAAAAGCAACCAATAGAGCAAAAGGATAAGATTAATATCAATTGGAGCAATTTAATTCTTTGGGTTTCTGTACTGATTGTTGCCGCTTTGTTAGGAGGTATTACACAATTTCAGCCCATTAAACTTTTTGAAAATTTTTATAGAAATGGCAGCTTAATATTCGGTGGAGGTCAGGTGTTGGTTCCGCTACTTTACACTGAGTTTGTTGAGTTCAAGCAGCTATTGACTTCTGACGAATTTATCAACGGCTATGGAATGGTACAAGCCATTCCTGGTCCTGTTTTCTCCTTCAGTGCTTATGTAGGAGCATTAAGTGTGGGTGGAATGGGGATAGGTGGAAGAATTTTGGGTGCCGCTATGTCAGCAATAGGCGTATTTCTACCAGGTACTTTTTTAATATTCTTTGTCATTCGTTTTTGGGAAAGCTTGAAAAAATACAGAATTGTAAAAGCTTCATTGGAAGGTATTACCGCAGTAAGTGCTGGTATGGTTATCGCTGCTGCTTTTCTTCTGTTTATGCCTATGGATCAAACAATGATTAATTTCATACTTATGTTTGGCACTGTTGCCACAATGAAATTCACTAAAATACCGACACCTTTTATTGTGCTAGGCGGACTTCTATTTGGTTTGGTTATCGCATAAAAAAACCCCGCATATTGCGAGGTTTATTTCAGTCTAAATTTTAACCTTTAGTTCCCTGCAGGAGGGTTAATTCCTAGTTTCTTCAACACAAGATTAGAAACATTGTCTTCCTCTCTTGCATATAGTAAAATACTCTGTCCACCAGCTGTCATATTAAACACATGAGTGTATCCGTTTTCCTTAGAAATCTGCTCAATAGCGACACCTATTTTTTCAAAAGCCGGAGCTAAAAGCTGATCTCTTTTGCCTATCAATGAATTTTGTGCGTTCTGCTCAAACTCTTGAATAGATGCTTGAAGATCTGTAATTTCCTTTTCTTTATCCGCTCTTACGACATCTGTTAATGTAGCCGCATTTTGCTGATATGCCCCCACTTTAGCTTGATAATCTGCATACTTAGCTTGAAGCTGAGTACCTAATTGTTTTTCATAGTTTGCCAATTCACTTTCAATTTGTTTCGCTTCTGGCATTAGACTTAAGACATACTCTACATTCGTATATCCTATTTTCAATTGTGCCATTGCTCCAAATCCAATCATTGCAATAGCAGCACTTAGTAAAATTCTAGATTTCATAATCGTTTAATTTATAGTTCGAGCTTCCTGCTCATTTTCAAGGTTAAGGGTTTCAAATATTATGCTTAGTTATTTCCAACGGATTGATTTTCTACCAATCCTAAGTCTTCTAATACAAAATCAGTATAATCATGGATAGGGTCTGTATATATCATGACCAAATCTCCTGATTTATCAAAGACAATCTGTAATCGATTGTTTTTTGCTACTCGTTCTACAGATTCAAAAACTTGATCCTGAATCGGCTTAACTAACTCCTTTTTCTTTAGAAAGTAGAGACCATCAAAACCAAAAATTTGCTGTTGATATTCCTTCACTTCTTTCCATCTTCTCTCTATTGTTTGATTTCTCTCTTCCCACATCTCTTTCGTCAATAAGACCTCTTCAGCTTTCAATTCCACTTCCATTGCTTCTACTTCTTGATAAAGAGATTGCACTTCTTCTTGCCAGCCTTTTGCTAGCTTCTCAATCTCAGATTGAGCTTCTCCATACTCTGGCATTTTTTCCAAAACATATTGTGTATCTACATACCCAAATTTTTGTGCAAAAATAAATATTGGCAATAGTAGAGCCAATAATGCAAAAGTCTTTTTCATGCTATCGAATTTGTTGACCAATTGAAAAATGGAATTGGGGACCTGCGCTTTCTGTACCTCCTGGTACTGCGTCAAATCCATATGCCCAATCAATTCCCATAAGACCAAACGCTGGCATGAATATTCTAAGGCCTACACCTAGAGATTTTTTTACATTATATGGATTAAACTGTGCAAAGTCGTTCCAGTTATTCCCTGCTTCAGCAAAAGTTAAAGCATATATAGTCGCTGATTGTGCTAAAGAGATTGGGTACCTAATTTCTAAAACGTACTTATTAAACATAGTACCACCTTCAATATCGTTAGTCGTATTACTATCTCCTAAATCATCATTTGGAGTGATGGAATTATTAGGGTAGCCTCTAAGTCCTACTACATCCGTTCCTAAAAGGAAGTTCTGCCCTGTAAGACCGTCTCCTCCAAGTTGAAACCTTTCAAATGGGCCAACAGCTGTTCGGTTATTATATGTGCCTATAAAACCAAAGTGAGCTCTTGCCGCTAAAACGAATTTCCCAACAAGGTTCAAGTAGTACTTACTATCAAAATTCCATTTATGATACTCTAGCCATTTATATCTTTCTGTTGGATCTTCACTTTGACCTGTATTACTCCATAAAGAATATGGAGGTGTAAAAGAAGCACTTAGAGAAAGTTCAGCCCCATTTCTTGGATACATTGGCGAATCAACGGATCTCCTTGATATAGTATTGTTAAGTGTGATACTGTTTGCAGATCCTGTCTCAAATCCAAGTTGACGTTGATTAAATTGAAACAAATCGTACCTCTGATAAGAGAGAGAATTGCTAACAGTGAAAAAATCATCTGGCCATTTAACTCTTCTGCCCAAAGAAACAGAAATACCTGTAACTTTCAATGAACCAAATTCTTCTCTTGTAAACTGGTTCAATAATCTTTGAATTGATTTACTATAACTAATTCCAAAGGAATTTGGTTTTCTTCCTCCTAACCACGGTTCTTGGAAGGAGAAGGAATAACTCTGGAAACTTCTTCCATTAGCCTGAAATCGGATTGCAAGGCTTTGTCCATCTCCTACAGGAAGTCCTCTCCACTTACTAAGTTTCGTTATATTTTTTATTGAAAAATTATTGAAGGTAACACCTAAAGTTCCAACGAAACCAAAAGCACCACCCCATCCTCCTGAGAGCTCTATTTGATCATTAGATCTTTCCACCAGTTGCCATTCTATATCTACTGTTTCATTCACAGGATCTGGTATAGGAACAGGATTTACTTGTTCTGGATCAAAATAGCCTAATTGAGACAACTCTCTTTGAGTTCTTATCAATTGTGATCTGCTGAATTTATCGCCAGGACGAGTCCATAATTGTCTTAAAATCACATGGTCATTTGTCTTATCATTTCCACTTATGATGATTTTATCGATCGTAGCTTGAGTTCCTTCATAAACTCTCATCTCCAAGTCTATTGAATCTTGATAAACTCCAACTTCAATAGGATTTACACTAAAAAAGAGATAGCCATCATCCATATATAATGAACTAATATCTGGGCCAGTAGGATTAAAGTTTAGCTTTTTATTAACCAACTCTATGTCATAAGTATCTCCTTTTTCTATTCCTAGTATAGTTGATAATTGTTCTTCATTATAGACATAGTTCCCAGTCCAATCAATATTTCTGAAATAATACTTTTCTCCTTCAGCCACTGTCACATCAACATTCATATGCTTTTTACTGATATCGTAAATCGTGTCTGAAATAATTTCTGCATCCCTATAGCCTTTTGAGTTATAGAATGTAATCAGGTTTAGTTTGTCTTCCTCAAAATCTGATTTGACAAACTTTGCAGATTTAAAGACATTAAGGCTGACGTGATTTGCTAAGTATTCTCTAAAATCTTCTTTTGATGTTTTCTTAGATCTAGTAATAAATTTAATCAGGTTAGGGGGCCACATTAATTTGACTCCTTTAATAAGAAGATCAGACGGAAGTGTAAATTTTGGGGTGACACCAGTATTTTTCAATTTACTCCTCAGTTTAGAAGATGTGAAAGCTTCATTGTTAGAAAAATTTATGTTTTTGACTTTAACCTTTTGCCCTTTATCAATAACAATTTTTAAATTGGCGCTATTCCTAAGCACTGAATCTGCTTGTTGTACCAGGTTTACTTCGGCATTTAAAAATCCTTTTCCTTCTAAATATCGCTGGACAGTTAGTTCAGTATTTTTTATTACTACATCGGTAAGAATTTTTCCTCTACCAAGCTCCAGCTTACCTTCTATTTCTCCTCTTTTCGTTTTGTTTACCCCTTCAATAATGTATTTAGCCAGTCTGGGACGCTCTGTTAACTCTATGACTAGCCAAATTTTTTCACCCTCTGTTTTAGAGGCGTATATTGATATATTTCCTACAATACCTTGTTTCCATAACTTCTTAATGGCTGTAGAAATTTCATCCCCAGGGACTTTAATATTATCTCCTACCCTTAGTCCTGACAAGGATATAAGTGCGTTATTATCTAAAAATTGAATACCCTTCACCTCAATATCGGCGATCTCATATTCCTTGGGACTTGAATAATTAATTGACAAACCGGAATTCGATTTGTTTTGTTGTCTACCAAAAACAACCTGAGATTTACTCTCATCAAATACTATTAGGGTGAGAATAATTAGGACTAATTTTTTCATGCGTTCACTTGATCACTCGTCTTTCCAAATCTTCTTTCTCTATTCTGATAGGCTATGATTGCCTCATACAAGTCTTTTTTTCTAAAATCAGGCCATAAAACATCTGCAAAATACATCTCCGTATATGCCATTTGCCAAAGCAAAAAATTACTTATTCTCATTTCTCCACTTGTTCTGATAAGCAGATCTGGATCTGGTGTATCATTTGTAGCTAACAGCTTAGAAAACGAATCTGCACCAATGTTCTTATCACCTTTAGCAATTGCCTTGTTAACCGCATTCATGATATCCCACCTTCCGCTATAGTTCAAAGCCAGTATTAACTCCATCCCAGAATTAGTTGATGTTTTCTCCATTGCATCCTCTAAGTTTTTCTGCGCTTTAGAAGGCAATTGACTTGTTTCTCCTATAGTAGACAACTTGATATTGTTTTTCACTAATGTTGGAAGCTCACTTTTAACTGTATTGACTAACAAAGTCATTAAAGCGTCCACCTCCATTTGTGGTCTAACCCAATTTTCAGTAGAAAAAGCATAAAGAGTCAAGTGTTTCACTCCAAGTTCTGCACAACCCTCTGTAGCACTTCTAACAGCCTCAATTGCATTTTGATGACCAAAAATTCTTTTGATGCCCTGCTTTTCAGCCCATCGCCCATTACCATCCATAATCACAGCAATGTGAGTAGGAGTTTTGGATTGATCAATCTTGTTTTTAAGTTCTTCCACCTTTTCGAAAAAGTTTACAAAAATGGGCTTTTTTTTAGTCAAAGAGAATGAAACTCAATGATTTAACTTCTATTAACGATCGAGTAGTGAGTTATTGGGGGTATATGAAAATGGACATGGAATATTGAAGAGTGTGATGCTTAAAGATATCCCCGTGAAAAAATACCAATCATCGTCTTTGGGGTTTCCATATTGGTAGTCTTTAATGGTCTGATCAGCATCCGAAATGCCGTCTAGGTAGTCCAAGAAAGTTTTTCTTGCCCCGACTTCAAATCCAATAGTATATCGCTTTTGAAATTGATATTTAAATCCTGCTCCCATAGGGATAACTCCATGAAATTTACCTACTCCGCTATTGGGGGGAGCATCCTGAAAATTGAGGATTCCAAAACCTCCGAAAATGTAGGGTGAATAGTTTATTCTTGACCCCTCACTCTTGAAATCCAGAAAATGATATTCGAAAACGGATGAAACCTCCACAACTCTTGATTTGAAAGAATACCCTCTTTCTCTAGCAAATGGATCAATAGGCGTTTCTGATGCTTTAACAGAACCGGCAGTAAGTCCCAATCTTAATGTGAGTATTTCTGAAAAATTCATTCTATAAAATCCAGTTCCAGCCACAGTAGTGGTTGAAAAACTAAATCCCCTGACCAAGTCTCCAGAGTAATTCATTATACCTGGACCGCCACCAAATTCCATGAACTGCGCCGACGCGCCGAAACATACTAGGCTAAAAAATAGTATTTGAAGTTTTCTCAAGAGTACTGGAGTGCTTATCTAAACTTAGCTCTAGAACGTCCATTAGACCCTATATTATATGTCAATTTTATTTGAGTAATAAATATTTGGTCGTCATTGTCTGGATTTCCTCGAACTGCTCCATCCGAGCCTGCTCCAGTTAAGTTATTTGTGAAGAATCCATGTGAATTATTTTGAATAACACTAAAAGAAGAAAAATCTCTTGTATCACCACTTCTGGCTGAAACTAGTTCCGCTGAGCGATCGGATAAAATTCTCGCAAGTGGATCCGCAAACTGATCCAAAGCAACATAAGAATCACTAACATCATCTATCCTGTCTGTGAATAGATACCTAATCCCAAACTCAATACCTACATCAAAATTGGTTTTAGGGATTCTCATTTTTGCTCCAAGAGCTACCGGAATAGAAAATTCAACATTATCATATTCTACACCTTCTGTTTGAAGCGGCCTAAGCTTTACCCACTCGCCTGCTTGAGGAGCAGCAACCGTTCCGTTATTGTCTGTTTGGTAATCAAAATCTGGAACCTGTCCCATTGGATCGTGTAAGAAAACAGCACCTCCTACAAAGAGATATGCATTTATAGGTAGTCTTTGCTTCATCCCTCCATAATTTGGGAGAAGACTTATTTCGAGTCCAAGTTGGAACTCTTTGATATCATTTCTAAAGCTCAAATTTCTCGCATACCTAGCTAGGCCATCTTCTACATTGCTAGGATCGGCAGAAAAATCATCCGCTGCTACACGAACCCAGTTAAACCCAGCTCGAACTGATAAAGAGTGAAAAAATTTATAGCCTCCATAAATACCAAATCCTGGTCTGGTAAAAGAAACATCTGAACTTGCCGCTCTTGCGATTGGAGCTAAATCTCCATAGTAGTTTCCAGCGTTAGCTGCTGCTCCAACATAGTAATAAGGCTTAAATCTTCCATAACCCACTGGTCCACCACGATAGTTGGAGACGTTCTTACTTGTCTTTTTTCTTTTCTTATATTTATTTTTTTTCCTTTTTTGCGCATCAGCATCGTATGTGATACCCAGCATTATGACTGAAAGGAAAACAACTAAAAGGCTCTTAAGTCTCATATTTTAAACGCTTAACTGACAAAAATAAGGTTTTGTAGCTAATAGAAGTCTTAATGATTCGATAAATGCTATAAATACCACGTCAGTAATTAGAAAAACTATAATTTAGAACTAATAAATTATCCTAATTTCTCTTATCAAATCCCCACCCAAGCTTATTTCTGATCGTATCTGGAAAATTGATTCCATCAATTTTAATCAATTTAGCATCAAATGGTGCTTTCTTAATTGTAATATTAACGGTGTTTTCAATTGTTTCAGATCTAGAATCTAGTGAGATAAGGAAGCTTCGGTCCCTTGACTCAATTTCAAAACTTAGTTCTGAGTCATCTGATATTATAAGAGGGCGTACATTTAGGTTATGAGGACTTACAGGTGTAATTATGAAATCTTTCGCGTCTGGCATCATTAATGGGCCTCCGCAGCTAAGTGAATATCCTGTCGATCCAGTAGGTGTTGAGACCATCAAACCATCTGCCCAATAAGTATTCAAGTACTGCTCATTGATATAGCATTTTACTTTGATCATGGCTGAGGTATCCTTTCTTAGAATGGCGCACTCGTTCAAAGCAAAACACTTTCCCTCAAAAAGATCATCACGATTTGTTTCAAGTAAAACAAGAGATCTATTCTCAATGAGATATTGCCCCTGAAATAGTAAGTCAAGAGACTCCTTGATGTATTCCTTCGAAATAGAAGCTAGGAATCCGAGTCGACCCATATTAATTCCTAATATTGGGGTCTGAGTTTCTCCTACCCAAAGTAAAGATTCCAAAAAGGTACCATCTCCGCCTAAACTAAATACAGCATCAATACTTGGAGTAATCGATTCTAAAACAGAAAGATTGCTTGGTAAAAGACTCTTGTTCCTTTCATAGAATTTAGAAGTGAAATGAATTTTAACACTCTCCTTATCTAACCTATCTATGATTTGAGAAACATATTTTTCGTAATTTTTCTCAATAACTAAACCATGAAGTACTACTTCTTTCATAGACTTATGGTTCTAAGTATTTCATTAATAGGCCAAATCGATCATCTTCATCAAATGAATTGTCTTCAGTATTAAAGGATGAAACGACTTTATAGCCGGTATTCGACAAACCAGTTGAAATTTGATTTACGTCTTGATGGTTGATTCTTAATACTATTTCTATTAAAGAAGGATCATCTTGATTGGGCTTTACATTAGCCCCAAGGACTGTTGAGCCATTCATTTCTACCACCCTGCTCACCTCTGAGAGAGAATAATCATTCAGGGATGTTTGCAAAGTAATAATGGCTCCTACTGAATTCACAATAGCTGTTTTGCCAAATTCATTCATCACATCTGAACCAAGAACCACTCCTTTGAATTTTTCATTTTCTACTACAGCTACTAAATCCATTTGATGTTCTTGGAGTACTTTGAGAATATCATAGTAGTGTTTCCAAGGATCTACTGATGAATCTTGTCCCATAAGTGGATATTGCCCCACTTCAGAAAATATTTTATCCGAATCATATAGTAGCTCTTCAGAAACAAAACCTAGAAGGTTACCATCATCAACAACAGGTAATTCTTTCACTCTGAATTCATCCATCCACTGCTTAGCCCTCGCAATGTCGTCGCTGGGCTTTAATGGAGGCACCATATAGTTAATTAATTGCTCTGCTGTCATAATTACTAAATCTTGAATGTCAGTAAATCATCTTTCTTTTTAGATAAACCCTCCATGGAGTCTATTAGGTCTTTCATGAGTGGAAGTGCTTCACTTAGCCACCCAAAGACCTTGGGACCAATCCCTACAATATAAGGTAAAACGAAGCTATCTGAACCATAACGATCTGAAATAGCAAAACCAACAGAATCAAACACCCAAAAAATAATGCTGATAATGAATGCCCATTTTGCTACTCCAGCAATCGCTCCAGCGATGTTGTCCAGTGTCCCAAAAAACGTAACATCAATGGCATTCTTTATAAACTTAGCAGCTAGTTTAATTCCAAAACTCAGTAGTAGAAAGAGTACAATGAATACGACAATAGCTACAAAATCAAAATAGTTACTCTCTCCAAAAAAACGTAATGAGACAGGGACTGTTAGCTCTAAGGCTAAGAAAAGTCCTACAAAAAAGGCAACAAAGGAGAAAATTTCAACTATAAACCCTTGCATGTAGCCTTTTACAGCACCAAACCCTAAGGCAATAAGTAATATGATATCAAATGTGCTCAACTTTCTAACTCAACAATTTTTTGGCTAGCATAGATATTAGTTTGCCATCTGCTTTTCCTGCAAGTTGTTTTGTAGCCATGCCCATGACCTTTCCCATATCTTGAGGACCTTGCGCTCCTACTTTTTCAATAACACTTTTTACTTCTACTTCTATTTCTTCCTCTGTTAGCTGCTTTGGTAAGAAACTTTCAATCACATCCAGCTCCGCCTTCTCAGTTGCCGCTAAATCATCTCGTTTTTGCTGCTCGAAGATTTCGATTGAATCCCTTCTTTGTTTCGCTGCTTTGGTAAGCAATTTCATTTCTGTGTCTTCAGATAATTCATCCTGACCTCCCTTTTCCGTTTCTGCAAGGAGTATCAGCGATTTGATTGCTCTAAGTGCTCTCAACCTATCTTTATCTTTATTTAGCATGGCTTCTTTTATGCCTTGCTCAATTGTTTTCTTTAAACTCATATTATCATTATTTGTAAATGAACATTTTTGCGAAGAAAAACATTCCTATGCTATGACCCAACTCAGCGTAAATATCAACAAGTTCGCCACTATAAGAAATGCCAGAGGCGGAAATAACCCAAATCTTACGAAAATCGCTCAAGATTGTGAGCGTTTTGGAGCTCAAGGTATCACTGTCCATCCTAGACCAGATGAACGACATATCACTAAAAAAGATGTTTATGACCTAAAGGATGTTGTCACAACTGAGTTCAATATTGAAGGATATCCGGATGATCGATTTATGAAAATAATCGAGGAAGTGCGCCCACATCAAGCCACTTTAGTTCCCGATCCTCCAAACGTACTTACTTCTAATGCTGGTTGGGATACGTTAAAAAACGAAGACAAACTGAAAGACATTATTTCGAAGTTGAAAGACTGGGGAGTTAGGAGTTCTATTTTTATAGAACCAGACAAAAAAATGATGGATGGGGCAAAAAAATGTGGAACTGATCGAGTTGAGTTATACACTGAGATGTATGCATCTGCCTATTTGGAGAATAAAGAAAAAGCTATTGCAGACTATCTGGAATCAGCAGGCTATGCAAATAGTCTTGGATTAGGTATGAATGCCGGTCATGACCTTGACTTAGACAATTTGAAATATTTGAAGGAACAAATACCTTATCTGAAGGAGGTGTCAATAGGACATGCATTAGTATGCGATGCAATCTACTTTGGGCTGGAAAATACTATTCAGATGTATAAAAGGCGATTACAATAAATAGAAAAGCAAATCTTAGTTCAGGAATTCAATACATACCTTGTACAAGAATAATTTTATTTTAACATGTTTGGGACAATTTGCTCGCCGTACTGAATATGCATTTCAACAGACATTTATATTCGATTAACGAATTAATTCTTATTAGCAATTGATAATATCAGACTTTTGTATTAACCATTTACCTAAATACATTTCTGATATGACTGCTACACTAGAAAGACCCACCACGACACTACACGCTTCATCAAATATTGATGTTTCTATGAATTCTCAATATAAAGGAAACTGCATGTATTTTCAGTTCAAAGGCACATTTGATAAATCTGCTAGCGAAAGTGCTACTAAAATCTGGAAAGACGAATTTGAAAAAAATCCATTTAAGCAATACAAACATATTTGGGACTGTACACAAATGAAAGACTTTCATTTCGATGCAAAGAAAGCATGGACTGATACACTTGCTAAATATGAGCCTAGAATAGATGTGATCTATGTTGTTTCTGAATCTATTGTAATAAGAGGTGCTGCTAGATTGATGACAAAACTGTCCAAGTATGATTTAAAAATATTTAAATCAATTAGCGAGATGTACCACTATGACCAAGCAACTGAAGACTATACCAATTTATTCTAAATTCATACACCTTTCAATTTTGATCTTACGATGATAGGTCAGGAGAACTCGTGCATAGTAAAATTCTTATTCTAATCCATTCCCAAAATCAACTTCGTATCATTCAATTCTCACAATCATGAGCGTAATTAATAATTTTTCTACGATAGGAGTAACTCCTCAGGATACTCCAGAGCTAAAAGCAAAAAAATCGTTTCTCGTTTTTCTAGCAGCGTTTATGAGTGGAGGGGGACTTTTATGGGGGACAATAGCAATGTATCATGGCCTTATCATAGAGAGTCTAATTCCCTACGGATATGTAGTAATATCATTGGTAAACATTGTAGCTCTTTCTTTTTTCAAAAATTTTGGATTGGCTCGCTTTGTACAAATACTCATTAGTCTTTTACTCCCTTTTATGTTTCAATGGTCTTTGGGAGGGTTCTTTTCATCAGGATTAATTATGCTCTGGGCAATTCTAGCTCTAGTGGCTTCTCCATCATTTCAAAGTAAAAGATCATCAGTGATATGGTTAGTCCTTTTCTTGGGATTAACTGCCGGGTCTGCTATTTACGATGATTCGTTTTATCAGAGTAAGCCAGAAATACTTGCTGATCATTCTTTGCTATTTTTAACATTAAATGCCGCTGTTATTTCCTCTATTGTCTACGGGCTAGTTATCTATTATGTAAGTAGAAGTGACCAAGCTCAGGAAGAGGTAAAAAAATCAGGAGAGAAATTAAGAATGCTTTACGCCAATATAAAGCAGAAGAATGCCGCTCTGGAAAAGGCTCAAAAAGAGTTGCAAGCCACCAAGGATAAACTTCAAGCTATGACAAGTAAGCAAATCAAAATCAATGAAAGTTTGCTAAAAAAGAGTGGAATGATCAAATAAAAATTTTTACTAATCAATTTAGTAAAATCCTGTACTTTTGAAGTATGGATTTAGGAGGATTGGTATTTCTTGCAATTGGTTTGATAGTAGGTATTCCTTTGGGTTGGCTTTTTTTTAAAGCTAAATCCACTACCTCCGATCCGCAAAATCAGGATGATCAACTTCAATTAAAATTAGAGATAGAGCGCTCTAAAAAATTGTCTGATGACTTAAGTCAAATTAATGATGATCTAAGAAAGGAAAGAGAAGAAGTCCTTCAGCTAAACAATCAGAACTCTACTCTTAAGGCCAATTACCAAAATATACAGCAAAAGCTAGATGAGCAAAAAGGAGAATTGAGTAATCTTCAGCAAAAATTCGCTATCGAATTTAAAAATTTAGCAAACGATATTTTTGAAGAAAAAAGTAAAAAATTTACCGATCAGAATAAATCAAATCTTGACGAGATTCTAGTTCCTTTAGGGGAAAAAATTCAAGATTTTGAGAAAAAAGTAGAACAAACGAATAAGGAAAGTTTAGAAAGAAGTACCGCACTGAGAGAACAGATTATAGGACTGAGGGATTTGAATACCCGAATGAGTAGAGAGACAGAGAATCTCACAAAAGCACTCAAGGGAGATGCTAAAATGCAAGGAAATTGGGGAGAGGTAATTCTTGAAAGAATCCTTGAAAAGTCGGGCTTAGTAAAAGATAGAGAATACACTGTTCAGGAGACACTTCATTCTGATGAAGGAAGAAGGTTGCGCCCTGATGTCATCATCAAACTACCAGAAAACAAGAATTTGGTAATAGATGCAAAAGCATCGCTAGTAGCTTACGAGAGGTTCATGAATACAGATGATGAACTGGAGAAATCCAAACATCTGAAAGATCATATTCTTTCTGTGAAAGCTCATGTGAAGGGGCTTGCTGAGAAGAACTATCATCAGCTATTTGACGGTGGTTCATTGGACTATGTCTTAATGTTTGTGCCAATTGAATCTGCATTTTCACTCATCGTGGAGCATGGTGGTGAGTTATACAATGAAGCGCATGAAAAGAGTATAATTATCGTAAGCCCTGCCACATTAATTGCTACTCTAAGAACAGTATCAAGTATTTGGAAACATGAGTACCAAAACAGAAATGCTTTAGAGATTGCGCGTCAGGGAGGTGCTCTTTATGATAAGTTTAAATCTTTTGTGGATGACTTAATAGAAGTGGGTAAATCACTAGATAAATCGAAAGATCAATATGGTGAAGCCATGAAAAAACTTGTGGATGGTAAAGACAATTTGATAAGAAAGACAGAAAGACTAAAGGAGCTAGGGTCAAAAACTTCCAAGTCAATGGACAGCAAAATGCTTACCAGAGCGGGTATTGAAAATCAAGAGGATTCAAATACTTTATTTTAAGAACATTTACCAAACGTTCAGTTGTATTCAAATTTCGTTTTTGAATTATTCTATCTTAAACTTTATCTTTGAGCAAGATTAACCTAACCGAGAATCATGCTACGTCACCTATTCTCATTCTTGATTTGTTTTCCTCTTTTTGCTCTTTCTCAAGAGGATCTTCCTTTCCAAGTGCTTGTTGCCAATGGCGCAACAATTTATGGTAGCGAGGTAAAACCACTTCAATTTGTTGATGATGTTACCAAAATTGAAGTAAAGGATGGTGGTTTTCTGTCTTTGATTCATAAGAAGGGAACGACCTATGAACAGACAGAAGATATTTTTACTTTTTATCTCAAACCTGAGAAACTGAAGAACCTCGATGATAGACCAAATTTGAATGTTTTATACTCTGATACTACCATTTTAGATCAATCTCAACTAATAACAATTCTTCATCCACCATTTGATCGTTCTGGATTTCTGGTATGGAATGAAAACGAACCATTCGAATTTTTATGGCATTTGAACGATAAACCTGTTGTTGCTTATGTGCTGACTCTTAGTGATGGAGATGGCAATAAAATTCAAGATTTCAGAACGAAATATAACCAGTACATTTTGAAACCGGCCACTTTTGGTCTAGAAAAACCTACATTTATGGTTCAGCTTTCGAGCACCTTTGCAGGAGAAACTATTTCTTCTAAAAGATATCAAGTCCAGCTAGTAGATGCTCCAGTCTATCCAAAGAAAGCAACAGATTTGGTTATGAAGGCCCTTGACTTGGAACTTTCACCCGTTTTAGCACTTGAAACTTGGAAAGAGGCTCTTAAAATGCCAAACGGGAAGAATTACGTTAACCTTTTCGATCTATTCCTCAAAAGGAATTCTGAAACGCTTATTGCTTCGGGTGAAGATATTGAGCAGCTTCTTTCGCAAAATAAGTAAAGATCATATCCGCTCCAGCACGCTTAATTGAAAGAAGACTTTCCATCATTACTTTGTCACCATCTAGCCACCCTTTTTCGTCTGCTGCCTTTATCATCGAATATTCCCCTGACACATTATAGGCTGCAATGGGAATATTGAAATTAGTTTTAAGTTTTTGGATGATATCCAAGTAAGCCAATGCGGGTTTAACCATCATTACATCTGCTCCTTCATTAAAATCAAGATCAGCTTCCAACAAAGCCTCCTCACTATTTGCAGGATTCATCTGATATGTTTTTTTGTCTCCAAACTTTGGAGTAGAATCTAATGCATCTCTAAATGGGCCGTAAAATCCACTTGCGTATTTTGCGGTATAAGACATGATTCCTGTATTGGTGAAGCCATTTTCATCCAACAAGTTTCTAATATATCCAACTCTGAAGTCCATCATATCAGAAGGGCCAATCATATCTACGCCAGTTTGTGCCTGTGTAAGTGCCATCTGACCAAGAATCTGAAGAGACTCATCATTCAAAATATGTCCATGCTCTACTAACCCATCATGACCATCTATACTGTAAGGGTCCATAGCCACATCTGTAATAATGAGCGCCTCTGGAAATTCTTCTTTTATAGTAGATAAGGTATCTATATAGAAGAAATCTGGATCATAACTTTTTGTCGCTTCTTTATCTTTGTGTTTTTCATCCACCACAGGAAACACGTCAAATCCCTTAATTCCAAGTTTAAGGCATTCTTCAATTTCTTTCAACATTAGGTCTTCAGATAGTCTGAAAATTCCCGGCATTGATTTTATTTCAGACTTTTTGTTTTCTCCTTCCAATAGAAAAAGAGGAAGAATAAAGTCATTAGTAGACAATGTTGTCTCTTGAACTAAATCTCTTATTGCAGCTGTTGCTCGGTTTCTTCTAGGTCGTCTCATTATTGCAAAGATATTCGCAATACTCTCAATCATTAAATATTTAATTAAGATATGCAGCAGGATAACAATTGGTGGAAAGTGAAATGATTACCTAATAGCCTGGGATTTTGTTACTTCCAATAAGTAATCTTCAAGACCTGCTTATGAAGAATTTATATTATTGAAAATAACCTCTACTGCATGGCTTCCTGCAAAAACTGATTGAATGGATAAAGTGTCTTGTAAGTTTTTACAATTTGGTCAGAGAAAGACTTTGAAGTCGCCTGTTTATCTGTGACCTTATTCATGAAAACATAGTGCTTTAATTGTAATAAGTCTAAGTTGGGATGATCTTTGGGATACCCTTTTGGAGCAGTTTTCAATCGATCTTCGCCATATGGTTCGCCCAGTATTTTCTTAAAATCTGGATGATCGATTATGCTTCGTATTTTTTCTCCATTGTAGTCGATTTCCTGACGTACTTTTTGCATGACCTCTGGCATTGGTTGATAAACTCCACCGCCAACCATACAGTCATTAGGTTTGATGTGTAAGTAATATCCAGCGTTTCCTGATTTGCGACCCCCGTTTACTATTGCCGCTCCAAAATTGGTCTTGTATGGATCTTTATTTTTGCTGAAACGAATATCTCTATTGATTCGAAAAAGTGTTTTCTTCGGCTCTACTCCAATAAGACTTGGGTCGAACACCGATGCTTTTTCAATGACTTCAGCGACTAATTCAATGACCTGATTTTTAGCTTCCTGATATCTCTTTTTGTTGTCATCCATCCATTCCTTTTTATTGTTTTTGGAAAGATCTGTGAGAAAGTCGAGTGCAAATTGGATATCCATTAGTTGATGCTATTTAGTATGGTTTCTAATTTAATCGAACGGGAAGCTTTTAAAAGGACAATCGTGTTAGAAAAATTTTCACTTTGAAGATTTTTTTCAAGTTCTTCCTTGGAGGAAAAATGCGTTTTCGAAGGAGCCACTCGGCCAATTTTGTCTCCTATTGTTTTTATTTCAATATTCAAGTCAGAGGCTACTTTTAAAATATGAGTATGAGATTCATCTGGATTTTCCAGTTCATTCATATCTCCCAAAATGGCCATTTTTCTTCCTTCATGATCAGCAAGACTTTCTAGTGCCACTTTCATAGAGTCTGGATTTGCATTGTATGCGTCCAGAATAATGGTGACATCTCCTTTTTGAATAATTTGCGATCGAGCGTTTTCTGGAAGGTAGGATGCTATAGCTTCTCTTATTTTTTGCTCTGGAACTCCAAACTCTCTGCCTACTGCAATGGCAGCACTTATATTGGCCAAATTGTACTTGCCTGTCAATTGTGTTTTACACTTATGTCCAGAAACTTCAATTTCTAGATATGGATTGAAA
>JBGCFL010000202.1:0-18176 GCA_045106975.1 Ekhidna sp.
GTCAACATAAACATAGCAGAACCTACAGGTAAGCTATTTGGTATAATGGGTGGAAGTGGAGCTGGGAAATCCACTCTTTTCAATGTGCTTAATGGAACTGCGAAACCTTCTTCCGGTTCAGTAAGAATCAATGGAATAGACATTTATAAGTCTCCCAAAAAGGTAGAGGGCATCATTGGTTTTGTTCCTCAAGATGATTTGCTAATTGAGGATCTTACTGTTTATCAAAACCTTTACTACGCTGCTAAACTGTGCTTTAGCAAAGCCACAAAAGAAGATCTGAATACTCTTGTTACAAAAACAGTTGATTCATTGGGTCTATCAGAAGCGAGAAACCTCAAAGTTGGGAATCCTCTTATGAAAACCATCAGTGGTGGTCAGAGAAAAAGATTAAACATTGGTTTGGAGCTCTTAAGAGAGCCTTCTGTATTATTTGTAGATGAGCCTACAAGTGGACTTTCATCCAATGATTCTGAAAACATCATGGACCTTTTGAAAGAGCTTTCTCTTCGTGGGAAAATGGTCTTTGTTGTTATTCATCAACCATCTTCAGAGATTTTTAAGATGTTTGACAAGTTGGTGATATTAGATAAAGGTGGTCATCAAATTTATTATGGTAACCCTGTTGAGTCAGTCACTTACTTCAAGCGTATAGTTGACATGATCGATAAGGATCAAGGCTCTTGTATTGAATGTGGTAATGTTAATCCCGAACAGGTCTTCAACATTATTGAAACTAAGATCGTAGATGAATACGGAAGATTTACTAATCAAAGAAAATATACCGCTGAGCAGTGGCATGAGCATTTTCAAAAGCAAACCGCTACAACATCAGAGGGCGAAGTAAGTGACGCTCCTGAAAAAAATCTTTCCATTCCTAATAGAATCAAGCAAGCCAGCATTTTCCTTAAAAGAGACGTATTAGCCAAGATTAGCAACAGACAATATGTATTGATCAATCTGCTAGAAGCACCCATATTGGCACTTATACTAGCTATCATCACCAAATACTCACCAGCTGGTGCTGAATACACATTTAGAGATAATGAAAACATCCCTGTCTTCTTCTTTATGAGCATCATTGTTGCCCTATTTATGGGTCTCACTGTAAGTGCCGAGGAGATTATTAAAGACAGGAAAATTTTGAAGAGAGAAGCATTTCTACATTTAAGTAGAGTCAGTTACCTCTCCTCCAAGACACTTATACTATTTACACTTTCCGCTATTCAAACCCTGCTATTTGTATTGGTTGGTGCATTAGTGTTAGATATACAGGGTATGACTTTGTCGTATTGGCTCATTCTTTTTTCTGTTTCTTGCTTCGCCAATATTCTAGGATTAAATATTTCCTCAGGATTCAACTCAGTGATTACCGTTTATATTCTTATTCCTCTGCTAATTATCCCTCAGCTCATTTTGAGTGGTGTAGTAGTTGATTTCGATAAACTAAACGGTGTATTCTCAAATGAAAAAAAGGTTCCAATGATAGGAGAAGTGATGGCTTCACGTTGGGCATATGAAGCTATTGCTGTTACTCAGTTCAGGGATAATCCGTTTAATAAAGATTTTTACGAGTATGACAGGAAAGTGGCTCAAAACACCTTTAAATCTGTCTACTATGTCAAATACTTGAAAGAGCATTTAGACTTTTGTAAGAAAAATCCAGAGCATGAACGAGTGAGTAAAGAGCTTGATTTGATTAGAAATGAAATTAAAAAAGAGCTTTCTGTTTTCGGCAAAGACAAACTTTCTAGTGTTGATAAATTGACAAAAGAAAAGTTTAATGAGGAAGTCTATAAAGAAACGATGGCTTTCTTAAATGCTATTCAACAAGTGTACAACAATAGAAGAGCGGAAGCGAAAAAGACTATTGAACAAATGGTGAAAGAGCGCACCTCTTTACCGGAAAGAATCGCGCAATACAATAGTGATAAAGAGCAATTCGAAAATGAACGAATAAGTCAAATGGTGAAAAACCTAAGTGCCAAAAAACGAATAGTAGAATCTAATGGAGAACTGTTACAAAAAATCTATCCTGTGTATTCAAGGAACGACAATCCTGAACACGCAGCAGATTTTAGAGCCCACTTCTATTATCCAGAAAAATATTTTGGAGGTAGATACATTGACACTAAAATCTTCAATGTAATAGTCATTTGGATGATGACACTATTCCTATTTATTGCTCTTTACTTCGACTGGCTTAGAAAACTGCTTGGAGGAAGAGGTTAATCAAATAGGCACATTCACATGCCTTTCCGCATGGTAAGAAGATCTTACTAATGGTCCAGACTCGACATATTTCAATCCTCTTCTAAGGCCTTCTTCACGGAAGTGATCAAACTTATCTGGGTGAATAAACTCCGCTACTTCTATGTGTCGCTTAGTAGGTTGCAGATATTGTCCTAGTGTTAAAATGTCTAGTCCATTTTCCACTAAATCCTCCATCGCCTTGTAGACCTCTTCATCTTGCTCGCCTAGCCCTAGCATAATGCCTGACTTAGTTCTTTTACCAGCCTCTTTCGTCAGTTTCGTTTGCTCTAAACTCCTAGCATACTTGGCTTGAGGTCTTACTCTTCTATAAAGGCTCTCTACTGTTTCCATATTGTGAGAAACTACCTCCTGACCACCTTCGATCATTCTGTAGAGTGCGTCCCAATTTCCTTTCACATCTGGGATCAACGTCTCAATGGTTGTTTCTGGAGAAGCCTTCTTCGTCTCTATCACGGTCTGGTACCAAATCTCAGCACCTCTGTCTTTCAATTCATCCCTATTAACAGAAGTCAATACTGCATGCTTGACACCCATTAACTTGATGGCTTCAGCTACTCTTTTTGGCTCTTCTGTATCGTACTCAGGAGGCCTGCCAGTAGCTACAGCACAGAATGTACAACTTCTTGTACAAACATTCCCCAAAATCATAAATGTCGCTGTGCCTTCTCCCCAGCACTCGCCCATATTGGGACAGTTTCCACTTTCACAGATAGTATGAAGCTTATGCTGATCTACCAGCTTTCTCACTTTGGCGTACTCTTTTCCTACTGGAAGCTTTACGCGTAACCAATTTGGCTTTTTCTTTCTTTCAGGATTATCTACTACAGGTAAGTCAATCATAGGATGCTAATAAATAAAGTACAAATCTAATCAGGAGAAGTAAGACTCTAATTTCTTGTTCCCCAGAATATGGTGAAGAAAACAGAGCTAAATACAGAATTGTTCTCTTGCCTTGGGTTTATAATGATAGTTCTTGTGTAAACTTCTAGCATTGTTCCCACCTCAACACCTAATACATTGCTTTTATAAGTACCAAATTCAAAAGAAATAGATCCTTTTGCATTTATTCCAGGAACTACTTTTGATTCACCTAAGCCTTGAAACAGTTTTCCAGGAGCTTGTATTTGGCCTGGTGTCATATCAGGATCAAACTGCTTGTATACATTGTCTCCTACCAAAACATAATAAGGGTTTTCCAAGCCTATAGTGGGGCCAACGGCAGCTCCAGCATTTATCTGGACTCCTTTTTGATCTGCCTTTCTGAAAAGTAATTTCTCTCGTCCATACTGCAATCTGATAGCATACAGATAGTTGGTTTTACCATAATTAAATCCTTGACCTTGAGATCCCACAAACCTGCTCTCGCTTGGGTGCTTCACGTTGGATAGTTCTACACCAAACGTTTCATAAAAATCATTGCCCATCGACCTAGCATACCTCAGTACAAATCCTCCAATAAAACCTCCATTTGAGTTTTTATTTATTCCCCAAATCCATTCAGAATTATACTCATATTCATCTCCCTCAAATAGTTGGGCTTTGCTAAACATTGGGGTCAATAGAATAAATAAAAGTAGGATCTTTTTCATGTGTTCAATTTCAAAACAAAAGCAATACGGTCTTCCCTATCTATAAATTTAATTCTTTGCCAAATCTTTAATGTCTTCGAAGTTAATTGCATTGTGAGAAGCTTCGTAAATAGCTTTACCATCTTTCACAACAATTACTTGCGGAGATTGATGTACTACATTGTATCTAGCCGCAACTCCATTTGAGACTTCTCTGTTAGCGATCAGATCAAGAAAATAAGGCTTGAAGCCTACTTCCTGTTCATAACTCCTCTCGAATCTTCCCAGTGCCATCGTACTTATTGGGCATCTTGTGCTATGCTTGAAAAGTACCACAGGCTGCTCCTTAGATTGTTCATCCACCTCATCTAATTGATCATTAGATGACAATCCTTCCCATTCCATTTTGGGTGTTTTAGAAAATATTGACGAAAACATATTATTGCTTAGTTATTCCAAATAACCCTTTCTTTTTTATCAAACTTCGGGGCTTTTACTCTTTCATTAACACCATCTGAGTTCTGTTTGTTCCCATTCACTCTTACCCAAAAAACGTTCCATTTCCTAAATATTTTTCGAATCTCAGGGCTATTAAATTTCATAGCTAAATGGTAGTTGCTACTAGGATGCTGATCGCCAATTCTTTTATGATTCACCTTCATGTCTCCTTTCCAATTGGATGCAACATTATAATATCGAAGTTGCTTCTTGAGCGTCTTATCAATATAGAATCGATTTTTAAAACTACTATACCTAGGATTTACGTTATTATCTCTTCCCCTAAATGGATGACCTACAGAATACCGTGGTGCAATTTTATAGTTCTGTCCTCTAAATGGATTTCCTTGAGAAAAGCGTGGGTTTACACTATTATCCCTTCCACGAAACGGGTGTCCAACAGAATAACGTGGTGCTACTTTGTAGTTCTGTCCTCTAAATGGATTCCCCTGAGAAAAGCGCGGATTTACGTTATTGTCTCTTCCTCTAAATGGATGACCCGCAGAATATCGTGGCGCAACTTTATAGCTGCTCCCACGAAAAGGATTACCTGTCGAAAACCGTGGACTAACCGTATGATCTTTGCCTCTAAAAGGGTGACCTTGAGATAATCGAGGAGAAATTTTATAGTCAGAAGCTCTAAAAGGATTCCCAGCAGAGTAGCGAGGACTTACCTTAAAGTCTGCACCTCGAAATGGATTGCCCATGGATAGACGAGGAGACACAGTATATCTTCCTCCTCTGAACGGGTTGCCAGTAGAATATCTTGGAGTAAAACTTCTCTGTTTAAACTTTGCTACTCCTCCTGTAGAATACCTTGGGTTAGCTGAGTAGCGTTTTACTTTATCACGTGGACTAGAGTATCTAGGAGAAGACCCTTTTGTGGATTTAAACGGAGAACCAATACTGGAATACCTTAGTGCATTTCCTGCTCCTCCTGACGGTATTCCATTACTGTTTCTTGTTTTATCTTTCTTGCCAAAAAACAGGAACCCTTTTCTTTTGACAGTCTTTGTTTTGAGTTTACTCTGAGAGTCTTCAATAAGTTGCGCCTCAGCGGATATAGCTACAGCTGAAATTAAAATCGATATAATTATAAAACGCTTCATTAAACTCTCAGTCACCTAAAGATTTACAATTTAGGTGATAATCTCAATGGATTAGAAGAATACCTGCACTAATCAACCTGAACTACCTCGCCATGTGCGTTATGTAGCTCAAAATCAGTGAGTGCAAGAGAACTATCCTCCACCAGTTTAACCCAACGAAAATATTTGAAAAACCATTTAACTCTCTTTGAGAAAATTCCATTGGTGAAGAATGCAAACAAGTATGGATGCAACGCCACAGTCAATTTTTTTTCGTTTTGAGATTCGAAAATGTACTTTATCGTATTTTCAATTTTGTCTGCCACTTGAATAGATGCAGAAATTTTTCCTGTACCTGAACAAGATGGACAAAGCTCTCTGGTAGTAATGCTAAGTTCCGGCCTTACTCTTTGACGAGTAATTTCCATCAAACCAAACTTAGATAAAGGAAGTATGGTATGTTTCGATCTATCATCGGCCATCACTTCTTTCATGGTAGCGTAGAGTTTCTTTTTATTCTCAATCTTCCTCATGTCTATGAAGTCGACCACAATAATTCCACCCATATCTCGCAACCTCAGCTGCCTAGCAATTTCTGCTGCAGCGTCTAAGTTTACTTGAAGTGCTGTATCCTCTTGATTATCCTCTTTGTTGGACTTATTACCACTGTTTACATCTACCACGTGCAGGGCTTCCGTATGTTCAATGATCAAGTAGCCTCCATTAAGCATACTTACCGATTGACCAAATGATGTCTTCATCTGTTTCTCCACGCCAAGCGCTTCAAAAATTTTAGTTTTACCGGTATACTGCTTTACGATTTTTTCCTTATCTGGAGCTATCCCTTTTATGAAGGTTTTAATCTCTTGATAAAGTTCTTTGTCATCTACTTGAATACTTTCAAAAGATTCGTTGAGAACATCTCGAAGAACAGAGTTTGCACGGTTCATTTCACCGATTACTTTGTCACGAGGTTTAGCAGTTTCTAGCGCTTTCATTCCGTTATCCCATCTTTCAACGAGATTTCGAAGATCAGTATCTAGTTCCTTTACTTCCTTACCTGTAGCAACTGTTCTGATGATGACACCAAAACCTTCAGGTTTTATCGAACTGATCAATCTGCTGAGTCTTTTACGCTCATTAGAATCAGTGATTTTCTTTGATACACTTACCGCGTTAGAAAACGGTACCATTACCAGGTATCTTCCGGCTAATGACAACTCACATGATAGTCGTGGACCCTTCGTAGAGATAGGTTCTTTCACTACTTGAACCAAGATTTTTTGCCCTTTTGTGAGCACTTGATTCATTTTACCAAGCTTATTGATATCCTGCTCTTTCTTGAAACCTGCTAGCCTTGTGCCATTCTGTTTCTTTGCAAGAGTAAGCTTTGTAAACTTGTTGAGTGATTGAACCTGGGGTCCTAAATCTAGGTAATGTAGAAAAGCATCTTTTTCATACCCAAGATCAATAAAAGCAGCGTTCAATCCTTGAACAACTTTTTTTACTGATCCTAAATAAATGTCTCCTACGTTAAAAGAACTTTCTCCACCATCGGTGTGGAATTCTACAAGTCTTTTATCCTTTAGAAATGCAATACGACATCCTTCGCGAGTTGAGTTAATGATTAATTCATTACTCATAGCGATTTGTTAGATGCCTATTACTTTTTCTTATGTCTATTCTTTCTAAGTCTTTTCTTTCTTTTGTGTGTAGAGATCTTATGTCTCTTTCTTTTTTTACCGCAAGGCATAGTTTCTAAAATTTTAAAGTTTTCAAATGTTTTATAGCGACTTCAAGTAATCCCCAGCCATCATTTTAATTGCTGGTATGGAATCTTGAGTTGCTATGATTTCCTCAAGGAGCTGGCGAGCCTTCTCCTCTTGATTTATTTCCATCATCGACACTGCCAAATAAAGCTTCGCTTCATAGTCAGCACTGTTCAATGATACAAGTTTCTCAAAACGTTCTTTTGCTTTGTCAAATTGACCACTTTGAATCGACAATAAGCCTAAATTCAAAATTGCTTGACGATTAGCCTCATCAATTACCAAGATCTCTCTCAAAGCTGCAATTCCAGCCATGGGATTCTCAGAAATGACAAGTGTCATTGCTAGTCTATTCTTCAACAAAAGATTAGTTGGATCTTTTTCCAACAATTTTTCTATAATACTTCTTGATTTTTCGGCGTATGTTTTCGCTTTTTCCGAGTTTGGAGCTCTTTCAAAAGCAGTAAAATAAACATCCGCTGCTTTCGATGAAGGGCCTTCCTCCCACTTTTCAAGAAGGTTTCCGTAGTAAGCCGCACTGTCTAATATTCCGTAATCCAGATAGCGCCTCGCCAAAGAATGCGCAAAGTTAGACTTTTTATCAGTATTAATTTCTTCTTTTAATAATCTTCTTAACTCAACTATCTGAGCATTAACCTTATCGGGCACTTCAAGAGAATGCGATTCTGTACTCGCAACTTCCTGCACCTGATCATTTTCTACCACTACTCTTGGAAGTTGGTAGATCAAGACAACTACTGCAATCGCCCCTAAAACTAGAATGAGTTGAATTCTATTCACTATCTGATCTTAGTACTTTTTTTGATCTTTTCTACAAACAATTTGGATGGCTTAAAAGACGGAATGAAATGCTCATCAATTACAATTGCTGTATTTTTTGAAATATTTCTAGCAATTTTCTTTGCTCTTTTCTTATTTACAAAACTACCAAAACCTCTCACATAAACATTCTCTCCACTGGCCATGTTATTTTTCACCACTGTGAAAAATGCCTCTACAGATGCTTGTACGTCCGCTTTATCTATCCCGGTCTTATCTGAAATCTCGTTTATTACGTCGGCTTTAGTCACAACTATCTGATTTTTAGGTGAGTACTTTTTATTTGGGTCGCCAAAAGTAAATTTGCAATCTCACATATGAAAGGAGAATTACAACTTTAAAAATAGATATTCTGTCATTTACATCACGTCTAATCAATTGGTACACAGAGAGAAAGAGAGATCTTCCATGGCGAAGAACTAAGAACCCGTATGCGATTTGGCTTTCTGAAATCATTCTTCAGCAAACCCGAGTAGATCAAGGACTGCCCTATTGGGAACGATTTGTTTCTACCTATCCCACTATTTCAGATCTTGCACAAGCTCCGGAGGACGATGTTCTTAGGCTATGGCAAGGCTTAGGATATTACTCTCGCGCCCGAAATCTACATGCTGCCGCCAAACATGTATTTGAAAATTTGGATGGCAAATTCCCTTCCACCTATGATGAAATCATAAAATTGAAAGGAGTAGGACCATACACAGCTGCTGCAATATCTTCTATTTGTTTTAATGAAGTTCGTCCAGTAGTGGATGGAAATGTTTTTCGTTTTGTCTCAAGGTATTTTGGAATTTTTGAAGATATCTCTGGAGGTGGAGCAAGACTTGTTTTTGAAAAATTACTCCTGGAGTACATAGATCAAAATGAGCCTGGTGATTTTAATCAGGCACTGATGGAATATGGGGCGACTGTCTGCTCTCCAAAACCTTCATGTGATGATTGTATTTTTAAACATGAGTGTTTTGCGTTTGCAAAAAATCAACAATCAGAGCTTCCTGTAAAAACAAAAAAGGTAAAGACGCGAAATCGCTTTTTTCAATATATAGTATTTAAAACGAAAAATCATTACTTACTTAATCAGCGATTAGGCAAAGATGTTTGGAACAGCCTATATGATTTTTACCTATTAGAGGGAGAGCTAGCTGAAGAAGATGTAGCCAATGAAATATCCGAAATGGGAATTAAAGACCTTACTTTTAATGAAATTTCTGAGACGTACATCCACATTCTGAGTCATCAAAAAATCCATGCTACTTTCTATCAGGTGACAATTTCTGAAAAAGAAGCTCAAAAAATCATGGAGAAGACGAAACTAAGATCATATACTGAGAATGAAATGCTAAATTTGCCCAAAGCAAAATTGATTGTAAATTACTTACAACGATTTTAAATTTAAACACGAAGAATCATGGCTGGAGTTAATAAAGTAATATTAGTAGGCAATCTTGGAAAAGATCCTGAGGTACGTCATTTGGAGAATGGTGCTGCAGTTGCCAACTTTTCTATTGCCACAACAGAAACATATAAGGATCGTACTACTGGTGAACGAAAAGACCAAACTGAATGGCATAATATAGTATTATGGAGAGGTCTCGCTGAAATAGCAGAGAAATATTTGAAAAAAGGTAGCCAGATATACGTTGAAGGGAAACTCAGAACAAGATCTTGGGAAAAAGATGGCATAACTCGCTACACTACAGAAGTAGTAGGCGATAATATGACAATGCTTGGAGGAAGAGGTGAAAACACTGGAGGAGGACAGCCTGGTCAGTACCAACAACAATCTGAACCGGTAGCAGCTCCAAGTACACCAACAAGTGACGCTACGGACGACCTACCATTTTAAACGAAACAAAGAATAGTTGGAAACATCACTCGACGACCCCTTCCCCTCAATTTTACAAATGATGACAGCTGATATATCAGCCTCATTTTTTATTGTAAATGGCATAGTCTTATTATTTCTACTCCTATTATCTGGATTAATATCTGGTTCTGAAGTAGCCTTTTTTTCATTCTCACATAATGAGATCACTAACTTCAACAACTCTGGGGACAAAAAAGACCGACGTATAAGTATACTACTTCACCGTCCTAAGAAGCTATTAGCGACTATTCTTATCCTCAATAATTTGGTCAACATATTCATAGTGACCATTTCAACTTATGCCACCTGGCAGATAGTCGGGGATGACGGAAAAAAAGGATTGGCCATCGCAATTCTTACCACCATTATTACCTTGCTTATTATATTTTTTGGCGAAATCATTCCGAAAGTTTACGCTAATCACAATGGAACAGGTTTTGCAAAATTAACCTCTGGTTTCCTCATCGTTTCTTCGCGTTTTTTTAGTCCTATATCATGGTTTCTCATGAGTGTGACAAAAATCATTGAAAAACGAATGACGAAGAAAGGGTACAATCTTTCTGTAGAAGAAATCAATCAAGCCCTTGAAATTTCAGTCGAAAAAGAACAGGTATCGGAAGAAGAAAAAGGAATATTAAAAGGTATTGTGAATTTCGGAACTCTGTCCGTTAAGCAGGTGATGAAGTCTCGTATGGATATTTCAGCTGCGGATATAGAAACCGATTTTCATGCTCTGATGGATCAGATAAATAAGACAGGATACTCTAGGATTCCGATCTTCACTGAGACAGTAGATAAAATTGAAGGGATTCTTTATATCAAAGATCTTTTACCTCACTTAGAAAAGGAGGAAGATTTTAAATGGCAAACATTACTCCGTCCCGCATTCTTTGTACCAGAGAGCAAAAAAATAGATGATCTATTCCGAGACTTCCAGGAGAAACAAGTTCACATTGCAGTAGTCATTGACGAGTATGGTGGCACCTCAGGATTGGTGACCATGGAAGATGTTATAGAGGAAATTGTAGGAGAAATCAACGATGAATTTGATGATGAAAACGAGATTGATCATAAAAAGATTGACAGTCAAACCTACATTTTTGAAGGTAAAACATCTCTTAATGATTTTTGTAAAATAACCGATTCGGACATCAACATATTTGACTCCATTAAAGGTGAAAGTGAGTCATTAGGTGGGCTGCTCCTAGAAATCAATTCTAAACTTCCCAACGCTGGTGAAAAAATTGAGTTTGCACATTTTGCTTTTACGGTAGTAGCAGTAGATCAGAGAAGAATCAAAAAACTAAGAGTCTATATCAAATCAGACTCCCCGAGCGTTTCGAATGAGTATCATGATTGATCAATGAAAATAGCATCTACAATTCCTTCACTGTTTTTTTTCGTAATCCTTTTGTCTAGTTGTAGTTCAGACTACTTACCTAAACCAAAAGGTTATAATCGCATTGATCTCCCAACTTCAGAATATCAATCACTTCCTGATTCCTTCCCTTACTCTTTCGAGTATTCCAAGCACGCAAAAATTCTTCCAGACTCTAGCTGGATTGCTGAGAAATATTGGATAAACATATTTTATCCTACAATGAATGCGTCTATTCAGATTACTTATAAACCAGTAACTGACTCTATCATTAGAGAATACTTGAGTGACTCTTACAAGCTCACCTCACAGCACAATGTCAAGGCATACGCAATAGATGAAAGCATTATTCAATTGCCAAACGGCATGTATGCATCGTTTACAGAACTTGAGGGAGAGGTGCCTACCCAAGCACAATTTCACGTTTCTGATAGTGTAGATCATTTTCTCAGAGGTGCTCTGTATTTCAGGACAGCTACTAAAAATGACTCATTAGCTCCTGTTATTACTTATTTGAAGAAAGACATTATACAGCTATTGATGACATTAGAATGGGAAGAAAATTACTGAATAATCAGTTTTCCTTTCGATAGAATAGATCCGCTTTTGACAACTCGAAAGTAGTACTGACCGGGGGTCAACCCTGCCACTTCTATTTCTTCTATCTCATTAACTATGTCATATTCGGCAACTACCCTCCCAGCATGATCGCTTAGTTGAAGTATGCCTCCGGCCTGAGGTGAAAACCAATTGAAAAACTGATCACTGATTACGTTAGGGGCTGCAAAATAAGTATCAGTAATGGATATCTCCTCAATAGCTGAATAGTAATCTTGCCCACTGAGAGTTCGTATCCTAAGTTGATATGTGATTATACCATTTTCTAAGTCCATATCTTGAAAAGAGATCTCTTCAGATTCAGGCGACCAACTTTCAAAAATTTCAAACTGCTGACCTCTGGTACTTTTCAGAATGGAGGCTTCTGAAATTTGCGAAACACCAGAAAGTTCGACTTTCAAATCAACAAAACCATCATTAGAAAGTGTTGCAAGAAAATTATTATTAAAACAACCTGTTCCCTGTTGATCCACATTTATTAAAAATGACGGATTGCCAGATTTAGAAACTGTTTTAGGTAACACTGAAAAGAACTGACCAGAATAAATACTTCTATCAATGATCAAAAAAGTGTCTGTTGTTACACTCAGCTCCTCTATTTGACCATCCGAAAAAGTACGCACTGAGTACTCTAATACATCTGCGTTATCCCACTTCAAAATCAAGTCGCTCACACAGTTTAGGTCTACTTTTAGGTCTACAGTCTTATTGACTAGGATGGTATCACTTTCATGAAAAGTGCCATTTGATCCTATTCTAAGTTTGAATAGCGATGTAGTGTCAGGAAGTTGAACAGATACTTGACCGTTTTCAAGATCAACTTGAGGGAGCAATTCATGCCAGTTTTCGTCCAAGTAATTAATTTCAAGAGGTGACTCCCCTGAAATATTAGTCCTCCAATGAAATCTTTCGCTAGAATTACCTTTTAAGGGATCACTCCCAGTTGGATACATCCATTGAAATGAATTGGTATTCTCGAAGGAATATGCAATCGAAAATGATTGCTGCAAAACATCACCAAACGGATTAACTGTCAAAGTATAGCTCCCGGCTTCAGGGTTGTCAACCGTCACCATTTCTGTGTTATTTAAATGATCCCGGCCTTTTGTCGCTTCTGATTCAAGTGCCCTTAAAGTTGGCCTTGAGTCCAAAACCCATGGTAGCCACTCCTTACCATTTTTTTTAATGACTAAATCCAAATCATTCACAAGTGAAATCGTCTCTCCAGGATTTGCCGCCTCATCATTCCAAGTCAGTACAAAATTGGCTTTTGAAGTATTTGCAGGAATAGAAACACTTACTTCAGAGGGCACATTATTACTGATTTCATGGGTGAAAAACCAACTAGAATCAATCATTTGAAGGGAATTAAAAAGATCTAATTCACCATATCCCGAAACAAAATCAGGCCCTGGGTCATACATATCTTCTGCACCTGCAATAAGTAATGCTCTTACTAGTTCTGATGATGGCATTGAACCTTCGTTTTCTAAACATCTGTCTTGAATTAAAGTGGCAGCACCAGAAACTAATGCAGCTGCCTCAGATGTTCCCTCTCCTCCGAAGGCAACTAGGTCTGGCTTGATTCGTCCATCATAGGCTGGTCCTCTAGAGTTAAAGTCTGATATTCCTCCTAAAGAATCTGTAGATGAAATAAGTAATACATTTTTCGCCTGTTTGAAGCTACCAGTAATTGTCCCATAAGATTCTATGTCTTCATAATTGCCTGTTCCGTTCATAAGGCCTGAATTACCTATAGAGAAAACATGTAAAAGCTCTTTGTTAGACTTGGTTAGTTCATCAAAAGCCTCAGATTCTACACCGTAGAAATTTTCAATTTGGACTCCATAAGAATGATTTTGTACAGAAATATTTCTAGAGGAATAGTACGATTCAGATTCAGGCAGCAAGGAAGAAAAATCCGTGGAATACATTTTCAGCTTTTCAGACACACCTTTTCCGGATAAATAGGAACTTCCATTTCCTCCTATTAAAGTGGCCATTTCAGTAGCATGAAGTTCTACGGTTGGGGACGAAAAAACGTCCCTAAAAGACCTTCTAGCAATGTCAATATCGGAGCTATCATATGCATTTTCTTTAACTGATACAGCAAGGTCAGAACCGTTTAGTTCTGGGTATAAGTGATGCGAAAGAGAAATTCCATTTGCTCCCAAGTCATGTTGCCTTATCAATGTTTCAACTTTGGGCTTTCTTTCTGAGTTCTGAATAAATATAACATTAAGATCTTCCAGAAGAGATCTAAAAGACTCTTTAGATCGAACTCTTATAGATATCAAATTTGAACCTATATGTTTTAATACGATATCATTATTTGATTTAGATAACCCTTTATTCGTATCATAAAGCTTAACATAAAACACGCCTCTCTTCTGTTCTGACATCTTCAGATCTCCAGATAATTTCCATTCGTTAGAGACTTCATAAATACTGCCAACGCCTTCAACAATATCTCTGCCTTTCATTACACCAGAATCACCATCTCTTAAAAGCACTTTTTCTTTTAGAGGTAGATTCTTCACTAAGTAATATTGATCCGGCAAAACCTTTTCATTATCCTCTACCATTCTTACTGTCTCAATTTTTTGAGCCAGCAAAGCATTTTGTTGGAATAGGTTAAGCAATAGAGTCATCAATAAAAATCTCATACGCAAATAAAAAATATGTTATTCTATCTATCTATTTAATAGAAGTTTCTTTTGCTTTCAAAAGAAGAGATTATTTAAAATACAATCAATAATCAAATTATTAGATACTAAGAGTCTTTGTTCTTAGCAAAATCCAAAGATTATTTTGTTAAAAAAATTTTATATAATTTGGCGGTCATTATTAAACACCTAATTAACTATAACCTTAAATTTTATGAGAAGAATTTATAATGTAGTTGCTCTCGCTCTAATTGCAAGTGTAACTTTTGTTTCGTGTTCAGATCAAGATGCTACTCCTGAAAATGAAGTACCTGATCACGTAACAAGCCAACTAGCTAATTTAGGATTCGATGTTGATAACATGGCTCCTATACAATTCGAAGATGGATACCTTGTAGAAGGTGATATCTACCTAACTGACCAAACTATTGCAGACATGGGTCAGCCTAACTATCTACCAAACGTAGAGCAGTATAGCACTAATAACCTTGTTTCTACAAATGGAAACAGAGTGATCACAATGTATGCACCAACTGGAAGAAAAGGATACAGTGCTGGCATGATCGCTGGACTTGATCTAGCAATCGCTCGATACAATGCTGAAAACCTTGGTATCTCTTTCCAAAGAACTACTAACTCAAGAACCGCTGATATTGTAATGAAGCGTTTGAGTAAGAGAGACGAAAGAAGAGGTGTGTTAGGATCTGCAGGATTCCCTACTTCAGGTGGAGATCCTTACGGACAGATATTAATGAGTGGAATCCTTGAGTCTTCTTACGGACTTAGCACAGGAGGAATCGCTACAATCATTGGTCACGAAATGGGTCACTGCATTGGATTCCGTCACACAGATTACTTCGATAGAAGTATTTCTTGTGGTGGTGCAACTGCTAACGAAGGATCTTCAGGTGTTGGAGCAAACCACATCCCAGGAACTCCTACAGGAGCAAGTGTTAACCAAGGTTCTTATATGCTAGCATGCTCTGATGGTAGTGATAGACCATTCAACAATGATGATAAAACAGCATTGGACTACTTATACTGAAATTAACCTAACAACTTTAACTAACTTAGGTGTTTAAGAAAAAGGGAGCTTCAGCTCCCTTTTTTTATGCTACAGGTAAACTACCTTAGCTAAATGCATCCATTCTTTTCCAAGCCAATTGAATTCCTTAAAGGAGTAGGCCCTCAGAGGGCAGAATTGCTACAAAAAGAAATGCAAATCTTCACTTTTGGGGACCTTCTTCAACACTATCCTTTTAGGCATGAAGACAGAAGTACATTCTACAAAGTGAACCAACTAAAGGCTGACCTACCATATGTTCAGCTTATTGGTGAGTTCAAGTCGTTCAAAACAGTTGGGACAGGACGAAAATCCAGACTAGTTGGAATATTTGCAGATGAAACTGGTAGTGTTGAAATGGTGTGGTTCAAAGGTGCCCAGTGGATTCAAAAAAGCATAACAATAGGGGTGAAATATGTTGCTTTTGGAAAAGCCTCGCTATTCAATGGGAAATTCAATATTGCCCATCCAGAGATTGAAATCCAAACAGAAAAGAACTCAAAGGGTGGTTATTTACAACCAGTTTATCACACCTCTGAAAAGTTGAGAAAAAGGAATCTTGATAGCAAGTACTTCTCAAAGATGATGAAAGTGCTTCTGGTCGAAGCTGTAAACCAAATTCAAGAAACTCTTCCTGAGGATCTAGTTTCTCAATTTAAGCTGATTGACAAAAAAACAGCTGTTGTATCAATGCACTTTCCGAGAACGGCACAACACCTAAGTCAAGCACAAAACAGAATGAAGTTTGAAGAACTCTTCTTTGTTCAATTACGACTAATTAAACTTAAAATAGCTCGCACAGAAAAATTTCGTGGGGCAGTATTGGGTCAAAGTATTTTACTAAATCAGTTTTACGAAAAATACTTGCCCTTTGAACTAACGGGAGCACAAAAACGAGTCGTCAAAGAAGTCTATGCTGATATTCGCTCTGGCCAACAGATGAATAGACTTGTTCAAGGAGATGTTGGTAGCGGTAAAACCATGGTTGCATTCCTTTCCATGCTCATTGCCATTGGTTCAGATTATCAATGTGCCTTTATGGCTCCAACAGAGATACTAGCAGAGCAGCATTTCAAAGGATTACAGCAGCAAGCCAAATTACTAGGGATTCACATTGCGCGGCTAACTGGCTCCACACCTAAATCTGAAAGGAAGCTTATCCATGAAGGTCTTATGTCTGGTGTTATTTCAATCTTAGTGGGCACACATGCATTGCTAGAAGATAAAGTCCAATTCAAAAAATTAGGAATGGCTGTCATAGATGAACAGCATCGCTTTGGAGTAGCACAGAGAGCCAAGCTATGGACTAAAACCAAAGAATACTACCCACATGTTCTGGTAATGACAGCCACACCCATTCCAAGGACTTTGGCAATGACACTATATGGAGACTTGGACATCTCTTTAATTGATGAGCTGCCAAAAGGGAGAAAACCCATTGAGACAAAACATTTCAGAGATAGCAAGCGACTGGAAATGTTTGGTTTAGTAAGTAAAGAGATTCAAAAAGGAAGACAAGCATACATCGTTTATCCGTTAATCGAAGAATCAGCCACCCTAGATTATAAAGATTTAATGGACGGTTATGAATCAATTGCCAGACATTTTTCAGACTATAGAATATCAGTGGTACATGGCAGAATGAAAGCAGAAGATAAGGAGTGGGAAATGCAACGATTCGTGAAAGGCGAAACTCAAATAATGGTGGCCACCACTGTGATAGAAGTTGGTGTAGATGTCCCAAATGCTTCCATTATGGTGATTGAAAATGCTGAGCGATTTGGGCTTTCGCAGTTACATCAGCTCAGAGGTAGGGTTGGGCGAGGAGCCGAGCAATCATTTTGTGTTCTTATGTCCGGATTAAAGCTGAGTACAGAAGGCAAGACTAGGCTTAAAACCATGGTTGATACAACAGATGGGTTTGTAATAGCAGAAGTAGATCTGAAATTAAGGGGGCCAGGTGATTTAATGGGAACACGTCAAAGCGGAGCTTTGGACCTGCTAGTTTCTGACTTAGTGAAAGATGGTGAAATTCTGAAAACCGCGAGAATAGCAGCTCAAGAACTTTTGAGTCAAGACCCTAATCTAGAGCAACCAAAACATCGAATGATCAAAACGCATATTGATTCATTCAGTAAAAATGCTGTGAATTGGGGAAGGATTAGCTAGAAGACAATAAACGTGAAGTGCTTAACTTGAATCTAATATCTATTATCTTTCATCCAAGATCTCAAAAAAATGAAATCCCAATATATCAAACTCCTTAAAAAGCAAATAGAGAAATTAGAATCAGAAGACTTTGACTTGGAAGCCTGGAAAAGTAGCTCCATCTCAGTGATTTCGAGAGTTTTTGGAAAAGGAGATGTCCGCTCAGAGCAAATTGAAAAACTGAAAATAGACTATAGTAGCTGGGCACTTCGTGACTCTAATGCAAACTACAAGCCTGTAGAGTCTGCAAAAAGAATGGGTAAGGAAATTCTTCAGACAGCAATTGAGGAAATAGAGCTATTCGGAGCTCCAGAAAATCATTCTTCAGAAGTTCTAGGA
>JBGCFL010000203.1:0-24915 GCA_045106975.1 Ekhidna sp.
GAAAACAGAAACCTTTTTTCCATTGGAAGCAGCACTGATTAATGCCTCTCCAATGACTGAGTTCTTTGCCATTCTATAAAACGTGACATTGATTTCCTCTACTTCTGGATCTATAGCCGCCTCTCCAAAAAATTGAAGTATGTAATCATAAGAGTGATAAGGGAAGTGGAAAATTTGATCCTCCCTTTCTATTTCTTGAAATAATGATCTACTTATTTCAAGTTGTTGCTTTACTATAGTGGGCTGTTTTGAGTATTCCAGAATTGGATCATTTCCCGAAATCTGGAACAAGTCACTCATATTATGATATCGTCCACCAGCGCTTAAATCATCTTCTGAAAGAGAAAGCTTTTCTGTGAGGGAACTTAGAAAAGATTGGCTGATTTTTGAATCATATAAGAATCGTGATGGGGCACCTAAGTTTCGTTTTTGGATCTGCTTTTCAATCTTCTTTACAAGGTCACCGTGATACTCGTCATCTATCTGTAAATCAGCATTTTTATTCAGTTTTACTGAAAAACACTCTACTACTTCTTCCAAAGGAAAAAGTAAGTCCAAATGCATTCTAATTACATCATCTATAAAAACATAGGCCAGCTGATTTTTTGTCGTTCCTTTAAAAAATCTTCCAGTTTTATCTGTTGGGATTTTTACAAGACTCTCTCTTTCTGACTTGAAACGAAGTGCTAAGTATATAGCCTGATTGTCAATGAATACTTCGTGCCCACCCTCAAGTTCTATTGGCTTCAGATATGCCGCTACTTGTGTTTTAAAATAGTGAAGAATTTCGCCTATTAGTTCATGTGGTATTTCCTCCGTATTGGTGTAAATGAATAAATTTTGTTCCTTCAATGAGCTCAATATTTCGCCAAAGGCTTTTCCATATTCATTTAGCTGAAGGTCTACTTTTTTCTGAATCTTGCTAAGAGCGCGTTTTGGTTTAAAATCTATCTCCTTATTTATTTTTTTCTTATCGATTTGGATAAGATTACGAATATCTGATACACGAACTCTAAAAAATTCATCCAAATTGGATGAGTAAATAGCAATGAATCTCAATCGTTCAAGCAGTGGTACAGATTGATCCATTGCTTCCATTAATACTCTATAATTGAAAGAAAGCCAACTTAAATCACGATCGTAAAATTTCACAATTATCGAAGTTTTATAATTTCCATTTCGGCATCTATCCCCTTCATTTTAACAAGGCCTAGAGAAGTGCCCCCACCAGTTAAGTGTTTCACTTTTTCATAGAAAGTAGAAGATACTATTAGTGAACAATCGTAATCTTTAGTCATTTGCTCCAGCCTCGCTGCTACAATAACTGGAATGCCAGACATTGAAAACTGCTGCCTAATTTCATTACCAATATTACCTGCAATTATTTCCCCAGAGTGTATCCCTACTCCAATATTAATTTGGTTTTGTGTTGATTCATTCATTGCGCCAATTCGATTGAAAATTTCAACAGTAGCATTGTAAGCTCCTTCGTAATTTCCATCTGTAGCTGTAGCAAAAGTGGCCATAAGGCCATCACCCATTATCTGATTGATGACACCATTATTTTTGTGAATACAGTCCATTAAAGGTTCAAAGAATTTATTCTGAAATTCATTGACCCTCTCTGGAGACAAGTGTTGTACTCGATTTGTAAAATCTCTTATATCTAAGAAAAGAACAGTGGCTTCAATTTTTGAGCTCTCACCATTTGTTGATTTCAATGCTTGTACCACTTCTTTTGAAACTTGCTGACTAAATAGCGCCTCAATAGAATCTTTTTCGTCTTGTGTTTCAACAGAAATTTTTAACCGCTTTTTAAGCTCTTCTGCAACCATACCTGCAATAACTCCTGAAAGCACGAACATGATGGATTTAGTATAAAAGACAATATTTGGTAACAAAGCAGATGTGTCGTAATTCTCAAAAGTCCAAAAGGTAATTCCAGCGTAGACAACCCCTATTATCAAACCATTAAATACACTTAGTATGAAACTGAGGTGCAGAGACGAGACGACTATTATAGGAATGTACAAAAAAATTAAAGGAGAGTTAAGAAACTGCGCATTCTCTTCCCAGGTAATCAAAACGATTAACCACACAAAAGGGATTCCAGATTCTATCAAAACAGAATATATCTTGTATGCGCTTGGAAGTGGTTTTTCACAAGAAGCTATCTTTCCTACCATGAAACGAGACATTAATAAAAAAATGGAGAGAACAAACGAAACTAAAATTCCAAAGTTGATACTCCTATTGTCTATAAATACTTCTGAAATGGTAACCGGAAAAAACAAAATATTGATGAATAGAAGAACAATTCCGAAAAGTGTAAAAGCAAGGAAAATTTCTAATCGCTTCTTTTCTGTTTTAACGATCTCAAGGTCAATACATCTTTCTAGTTCTCCAATTTGCATTTAATGCTTAGGTTTACTCATTTGCAACTTAACTTTAATTACTCATTATTTAAAGATGTAATCAATACCTTTAATAAAAGAGAACATACAAATACGAAGTTTTAATTCAATGGATATAAGATTATTATCTAAAGATGACATCAAAAGCTTTCATAAGGCATTTAGTACGGCCTTTGCTAATAACACGGTGTTATTTAATCCTACGATGGAGGAATTCGAATATCGAATCTTTCAAAAACTAAGAATGGACTTTGATATTTCTGCTGCAACTTTTGATGGTGAGGATATCCTTGGCTTCATATCACATACGTCGAATATTTACGAAGGAATACCAACTGCTTTTAATGGAGGGACTGGAGTGATCCCCGGATTTAGAAATCAAAAAATAGCTGAACAGCTATATGAGTATTTAATCCCCAAAATCAGATCAAAATTTATTGCGCGAGTTCTTTTGGAAGTAGTTGAAAGTAACAAAACAGCTATCCGTTTATATGAGAAAATTGGATTTACCTATCGTAGAAGTTTTCAGTGCTATAAAATGGTGAAAACACTTGGTAGCAATGTTGAAAATGTTACTGAAGAAGACTTAAATAATTTGGATAATGATTTTGCTGATTTTGAACCTTCATTCATTGACAGCATTCAACAGCTAAAAAGGGGAAGTGAAAAGGTATTGGTTTACAAAAAAGAAGGTGAGACTGTTGGGTATATCATTTTTCAGCCGCATATAGGCAGAATCTCACAATTAGCCGTTTCTAGATTGCATAGAGGTGAGAATATTGGAAAAGTATTGCTTAATGCGGCACAAAAAAACTCTATTAAACCCGTTACGATAATGAATGTACCAGATGATGAATTTGGTTTTGATACCTTTTTAAAAAAATCAGGTTTTGAAAATCAAGTCAATCAATTTGAAATGGAATTGATCGTATAGAAGCTTGTAAATTGCTTACTTGTATTTCTCTAAAATCAGAATTGCTATTCTATGGACTTGAAAGAAACGAAGAGAAGCCATGACACTGTATTGCATGTTGATGTAAAGGCACTTCGTTACAATTTGAACCAGTACAAAAAACTACTTCCAAATCATACGAAAGTTATGGTAATGGTAAAAGCCAATGGATATGGAAGTGGTTTGGAAGAGATTGCCCGTTTTCTTCAAAGAGAAAAAGTAGATCTATTGGGAGTAGCATACGTTGATGCCGCTATTCATTTGAGACAATACGGAATTTCAATTCCTATTATGGTCATGAATCCTCATATCGATAGTTATTCTTTATTTGAAGAGTACCAACTTCGAGCCGCTATTTTTAGTATTCATCATCTTAAAAGGCTAATAAGCGACACAAAAATCACCCCTTATATTCACATTAAGATTGATTCTGGTATGCATCGGCTAGGTTTTGATCCTAATGAAATTCCTGCATTACTCGAAATACTTAGAGACAATCCTACGGTAAAAGTTGAAGGAATATTTACTCACTTTTCAAGTTCAGACATGGAATCTGAAGATAATTATACTCACAGTCAAGCTGAAATTTTCAGTAATGCTTATGACAGTATATCCAAAGCCATTGGGTTTCAACCAACAAAACATGCGTTAAATTCTTCTGGGATAGTCCGTTTCCCAGAGTACCATTTCGACATGATCCGTCTTGGGATCGGCTTGCATGGGTTTGATCCTACAGGTAATCTCCATTTGAGATTAGCAAGCCAACTTGAAACATTCATCTCTCAAGTAAGAAACTTAAAGGAAGGCGATACAGTAGGGTATTCAAGAAAAGGTAAACTTAATCGTGACTCGCGAATTGCTATTATTCCTATTGGATATGAAGATGGTTATCTAAGATTATTTGGCAATGGAAAAGCTACAGTTAAAATCAATGGAACAAATTGTCCAACAGTTGGTAATATCTGCATGGACATGACTATGGTTGATGTAACAGATATAGAATGTGAGGAGGGAGATAAGGTGATTGTTTTTGGTCGTGATCCTAGAGTTGAACAATTAGCCAAATGGGCAAATACTATTCCTTACGAAATTCTTACAAATATTAGCACCAGGGTCAGAAGAGAGTTTGTTTCTTAAAACTAGCCTCCACATCCTAAGAACTTCTTAAAATCAATATCTTCAGGTAATCCGCTTGACTTTACATCCTCTTCTTCTTTCTTAGTTTTTTCTTCACTTTCCTTTTTCGAAACCTTCAAATCTTTCTTTTTTTCCATTCCATAAAGTTAATAGCCTATATGCTTACCATATAACATAGCAACAATTCAACAAATTCATTAATCATCTAACCATGCACGAACTAACTTTGTGACAATGTCACAGAAAGAGATCACACACCTAAAAATTGGCGTACTAGGCGGAGGACAACTAGGACGAATGATGGTACAATCAGCCATCAATTACAATTTAGATATTTCTATCATAGATCCAGATCCAAATGCTCCATGCTCCCATCTAGTAGAAAACTTCACCGTTGGGAAACTGACTGATGAAGAAGCCATTTACAATTGGGGTAAAAATTTCGACTTGGTCACCATCGAAATTGAGAATGTGAGTGTCGTTGCTTTAAAAAGACTTCAATCAGAAGGAGTAAAGGTGTATCCACAACCAGAAATCATTGAGCTGATACAAGATAAAAGGAAACAAAAAACCTTTTATAAGGCCAATCGCATTCCTACTTCCGATTTTGTCCTTACTGAAAATAAGACAGATGTAGCAAAGTATAATGACATGCTTCCTGCTGTAAATAAACTAGGTAAAGAGGGATATGATGGAAGAGGTGTTCAAATGATTAGGTCTGTACAAGACCTAGAAAAAGCTTTTGACAAACCAGGGCTACTTGAAAACCTAGTTGACTTTGATAAAGAGCTAAGCGTAGTTGTGGCTAGAAATGAGAACGGTGAAACAAAGTGCTTTCCTGTAGTAGAACTTTCATATCACCCAGAACACAACTTAGTTGAGTTTCTTTTTGCTCCAGCTCAGGTAGACAAATCAATAGAAGAAAAAGCATATGCTCTTGCTGAGAATGTGATTGAAAAGCTAGATATGATTGGCTTGTTAGCCGTTGAAATGTTTTTAACAAAGGACGGTGAATTACTAGTAAATGAAGTTGCTCCAAGAACACATAATTCTGGTCACCATACTATTGAGGCCAACATTACCTCACAGTTTGAGCAACACCTAAGAGCTATCATGAATATGCCTTTAGGCTCATCCGACTTGATAACTCCCGCTGCAATGGTCAATTTACTAGGCGAAGATGGCTTTACGGGTAATGCCTTGCATGAAGGTCTATCAGATTGTCTGGCGATGAAAGGCGTTTATGTGCATCTTTATGGAAAGAAAATAACAAAACCTTTTAGGAAAATGGGGCATGTGACCATCACAGACTCTGACATAGATACATTAAAGACCAAAGCCAGAAAGGTTAAAGACACACTAAAAATAACAGCATGAGTAAGCCAAGAGTAGGAATCATCATGGGAAGTAAATCAGATCTTCCTGTTATGCAGCAAGCAGCCGATATTTTAAAAGAGTTAAGTGTTAATTTCGAGTTAACTATTGTTTCTGCGCATCGCACTCCACACAGAATGTTAGAATATGCAGAAGGAGCAAGAGAGAAAGGTCTTCAAGTGATTATTGCGGGAGCTGGAGGAGCAGCCCATTTGCCTGGAATGGTAGCCTCACTCACTACTTTACCAGTAATTGGAGTCCCTATAAAATCAAGTAATTCAATTGATGGATGGGATTCTGTATTGTCCATACTCCAAATGCCAGGAGGAATCCCAGTTGCTACTGTAGCCCTAGATGGAGCCAAAAATGCTGGTATTTTAGCTGCAGAAATTATTGGTTCAACTGATCAAGCAATTGCAGAAAAACTTCAAGTGTATAAAAATAGTCTTAGGGATAAGGTGATGGAAACGGTAAAGGAAGTGGAACGCTAATTCTACTCTTCAGAAATTTCTTCTGAAGGTTCATTCTCCTTTTGAGGAAACATTAAAGACCCCACTATGGCAAAGGCTAATGCCCCTATAATGATTCCAAAAGATAAAAATGTTGGGATGTGGAGATCAATGATTTCCGCGAGCATCTTCACACCTATAAATGTGAGCACAACAGACAATCCTTTTTGTAATAAATAGAATTTATCCAGCACATTCGCTAACAAGAAAAACATCGCTCTCAAGCCCATTACAGCAAAAATGTTGGAGGTATAAATGACAAACTCATTTTGGGTAATAGCAAAAGCAGCAGGAATTGAATCTACAGCAAAGATCAAGTCAGTAGATTCAATTAAGATGATTACCAAGAAAAGTGGAGTAAACAACAACTTCCCATTTTCACGAATCCAGAATTTTCCTCCCTTATCTACAGAGCTCATTGGAAGCACTTTCTTTGCCGCTTTTAATAGAGGGTTTTTCTCCGGCTCAATATCCATATCATCCTCCTCGCTAAAAAGTTTGATGCCCGAGTAAACCAAGAACACACCAAACACATACAATATCCAATGAAACTCTTGAATAAGGAGTGCTCCAACAAAAATGAATATTGCTCTAAATACAATGGCTCCTAAAATTCCCCAAAAAAGCACATTATGATAGTATTCTTCTTTAACCTTAAAGTATTTAAGGATTAAAAGGATGACAAAGATATTGTCAACAGATAAAGCCTTTTCTGTTACGTATGCTGAGAAAAATTCTAAAGTTGCTGCTGGGCCCTCTCCATAAAAGTAGATCAGCATTCCGTAACAAACAGAAACAAATACCCAAAAAAGCGATTGAAGCAATGCCTCTTTCTGTGATACCTTTTGATGTTTTTTATGAAATAAACCTAGATCTACAATTAGAAACAAGATAATCACCACTCCAAAAACTCCGAAAAGGAGTCCTTCATTTTGTCCTGAAAATAGGCTTAGTAGCATTCGTGATTAGGTCTTGATTATCTTCTTTTCCAAATTAAGTGATTTCTCACTAATTACGAAAAATTTGACTTATTCAAATAGTGTGCAATTGGGAAAAATCAATGACCCATGAAGAAAATAAGCCAAATAATAATCAATACTGGCAGTAAAATGGGAATGGAATACTTGATAATGTAAGAGAAAAAAGAAGGCATTTTAATACCTACCTGCTCTGCTATGGATTTCACCATAAAGTTTGGTCCGTTACCTATGTAAGTAAATGCCCCAAAGAATACAGCTCCTAATGAAATAGCCATGAGGTCTAAAAGTGAATCCTTGTACTCATTGTTTGCAAAAGCAACGACATCTGCCGCATTAGTAACATCAGCACCAACACTTGCCATAGAAGCAGTCAAAAAATTAACGTATGTAGGGGCATTATCCAGAAAACCTGAAAGAATTCCAGTTCCCCAATAAAGATTGCTTGGATAAATCAATTGTGCGCCCTCAGGAGACTTAGCGAATTCACTCACGATCTCTAAGGCGGGCATCATAGTAAAGAAAATACCTATAAAGAGAAAAGCGACTTCTCTTATTGGTTCAAATGAAAATTCATTTCCTTGAATTGCCTGAAGGTCAGCAAATTTGTAGGAACCAAAAGCAGCAGCCAGCATTATGATTTCTCTCAAATAGGAGAATTTTTGCCCTTCATACTCAATACCTGGAACCCAGCTAAAAACATTGGGGTCTAGAAATACAGCGGCAACAACGACAGCCAGCCAAATAAAATTCCTACTTCCTTTAAGTTGTACTTTTCCTGTAGGAATTTCCTCATCCTCTTCATCCCCTCTGCTAAGGGCATAATTTGCCTTATTTCGAATATCAAAGAAGAAAAAGAACACTAGTAAGATTACAACGGCAATAGCCCATGGAACCAAATTGTGTATCAATGTCCATTCGAAGGGTATTCCTTTTAGAAACCCTAAAAACAAAGGCGGATCTCCAATAGGAGTCAAAGAGCCCCCAATATTACTGACTATAAAAATAAAGAAGACAATGTGGTAGGCTTTTATTCTATTTTTATTCAATCGGATAAATGGCCGAATAAGCAACATAGAGGCCCCTGTTGTCCCAATAATATTTGCCAGAACAGCTCCTATAGCAAGAATTCCTACATTAGTAGATGACTTTACTTTCTTATCTACAATTATTAGAATACCTCCAGAAGCCACATAAAGACCAGCCAATAGTGCTATAAACTGAATGTATTCAGCAGCAGAATGTACAATACTATGATGATTGTGAAGTGAAAACAGATAATAGCTACCTACCAAAACGGCTAACAGAACTGAGATAACAGGGTAGCTTTTATGCCAAAAATGTGGGTAAAAAAGTGGCCCAGTAGCAATCATAAGTAACAAAAGCACGAAAGGGATAATACTCCATGCAGGTGCTTTTCCATGAGCTGCTTCTTCGTGATTCCCATCATCAGCCTCATGATGTACCTCACTTACTACAACAGATGTGTCCTGAACAACATCTATTTCTTGATTTTGAGCATAGTTATCTCCCGCATATGATGCCAAAGAGGCAACAAGAATGAAGCATGAAATAAATATTCTTTTAATCATTTAAAGTAGTGACTGATGCTTAGACGGGTTCTAGCTTGTTAAATTAAGTCAAACAAGATTTAATTATGTAAGCTTATCCAAAGAAATACTAAATGCCGTTTCAGTAATTTTCGTTTTTGAGCTATTTTTTGAATGAACATTCTTCAATGCTGTACCAATTGTTTCTGAGCAATCGTTAAAAATATCGGCATCTGTTAAAACAGAATCACTTTCTGGATCCATTAAAAAAGCAAAAGTTCTGGCCATACCACAATTGGCAATAAAATCTGGTAATAGAGAAACTTGTGTGTCAACATGTTCTGCTATTGGTCCATAAAAAATCGCCTCATCGCTAAATGGAACATTTGCGCCACAAGAAACTACTTCCAGTCCATTTGCAATCATAGATTCTGTTTGATCTTTCGAAACTAATCTAGAGGCCGCTGCTGGGATGAAGATTTCAGCACCCATTGACCAAACTTCATTATTAAACTGATCGAACGGGATTAGATTGTCAGCAACTAGTTTATTGCCTTCTTTATCATGAAAAAATTTCTTAATCTCATCCAATGAAAACCCATCAGGATTAGCAAGGCCACCAACTCTATCAATAATTCCTACTACTTTAACTCCATACTTTGCTAAATAAAGGGCAGCAGTTGAACCTACATTCCCCCAACCTTGAATAATCGCTTTCTTTTCTCCAATATTACCTCCCCAGATTTCATAGTAATGACGCACAGCTTCCGCTACTCCATACCCAGTAATCATATCCGCTACTACGTATTTTTTGGGTGAATCTGGAATGTATTCAGAATCTTCAAGCACCTTAGAAACACCCTGTCTTAATCTGCCAAGCATGTGGATTTTTGTTGGCTTTCTTGGATTAAAATGACCATTTACAATTCCTTCTTGAGGATGCCAAAGACCAAAATCTTCCGTTATTGGAATTACCTCATGAATTTCATCAACATTTAAATCCCCTCCTGTTCCATAATAGTTTTTAAGTAAAGGGTATACGGCATGATACCATCTTTTAAGTACACCCTCTTTTCGAGGATCATTAGGGTCAAAATTAATTCCAGATTTTGCTCCTCCTATCTGTGGTCCTGAAACTGTAAACTTGATTTCCATTGTTTTGGCCAGTGATTCCACTTCTCTTTTATCCAAACCAACTCTCATTCGTGTTCCTCCACCAGCAGCTCCTCCTCTCAAGGAATTTATTACAACCCAACCTTTAGCCTCTGTTTCGGCATCAGACCATTCAAATACAATTTCTGGAGATTTATCTTCAAATTTTTTTAACAGTTCTTTCATATTTGGGTGTTGTTTATGAGCGCAAATCTAATCATTTAGCAAAATGAATCACCCCTGATGAAGAGTCTTTAGTAGCGCCGGTAACGGAAGCCAAAGTGTTTACCTTTCCTGCAAATCTTAGAGCTCCTAGAAAAGCGAAAACAATGGCCTCTTTAAAGTCAATTAAATCAGGTGTTGGTATGGTTATCTCCCAATTGGGAAGGTGATACTTAATTCTTTCCACCAAGAAGTCATTGTGCGCTCCTCCGCCTGTCACAAGCATTTTTAGATTACTACCCTCCATTTCATTGATATCCTTCGCTATTTGTTTCACCACAAATTCTGTCATACTTCTCAAACCATTCCTTGGACTTATTTGATCAAGGAGCTCTCTCTTTAGAAATTCGTTAGGTAAAGACTTTGGTGGTTGGCAATTAAAATAATCATTCTGTTCAATTCGACGAATAAAGTCCATATCAACTTCTCCAGATCTACTCAGGTAGCCATTTTCATCATATGACTCCCCCAGCTTAGATGCATAAAAATTTAAAACCTGATTGCACGGACTTATGTCCCATGCCATTCTATTCTTTTTTACTGAAATATTAGCAATACCTCCAAGGTTTAAGCAAGCATCAAACTCATCAAAAAGATAAAAATCACCAACAGGAACTAATGGCGCTCCTTGACCTCCAAGTGATATATCCTCTGTTCTAAATTCAGTAATAGTAGTAATTCCTGTTCGCTTTGAAATTTCCTCACCAGAACCCAACTGCCAGCTAATCCCTCTATGAGGTTCATGAATAACAGTATGACCATGAATGGCTATAAAATCTAACTCTATATCGTCCTTACCAATAAATTCTTTAATGCAATCACTAATCCAAACACCAAAATCAATGTCAAGCAATTTCTGTTCTTGATGCACCATTTTTGATGATGCCTTCAGTCTATCATAAACCTCTAGGTTATAAGGAACTGTTTTTCTCTTCTCAACTTCATAAGTCCACTTTCCTTCAATTTTTTTAAAATTGGAATGAACAATATCAAGACCATCCATCGAAGAACCAGCCATAATTCCTAGTGAAGAATACTGAGTTTTCATATCAGGAAAATAGTTTTTGGTGTATTGTTTACTGTCATTTTAAGTTCCTTTGTGATTGTGAATGAAAAGATAGAAGTAATCCTTTTGGATATTGGTAATACACTTATTAAAAGTGTTGAAGTAATTAATGGAGAATTTCTAAACTTGAAAACATGGGAAGATTTAACAGTATTAAATAGTACTTATTCTAAGGACATTCCCATAATGATTTCATCTGTAAAAAATTTCGATAGAGCTCTTCTTTCTCCTAGAGCAATTACTGAATTACGTAGTACATCCGAATTACCTATTTCGCTGAATTATCTAACACCAGAAACACTAGGAAATGATAGGATAGCAGCAGCCATTGGTGCTTGGGCTCTTTTTCCAAATGAAAATAGCTTGATAATCGATATTGGTACATGCATTACAATTGATTTACTTGATAATAATGGTGTTTTTCAAGGAGGTGCTATTTCCCCTGGATTAAAGATGAGAATGAAAGCTATGGCCAGTTTTACTGACCAATTGCCCGATATTTCTCACGAATGGGAAAAAATTGATTTGAAATTTATTGGTAAGTCAACTAAAGAATGCCTGTTGAGTGGAGTTGTAAATGGCATATCAAATGAATTAAATGGAGCTATAGATACTTTTACCAAAGATTTCACATCAATTAACGTTATTCTAACGGGAGGGGAAGCTCATTTCTTTGAATCCAAGCTAAAAAAACCCATCTTTGCAGGCTCAAAAATTGTGCAGATAGGACTCTACAGCACTTGGAAGTCAAAAGTGATTGGGAGTAATAGTGATTGGGAGTAATTAGGATGAATAACATGAAAGGACTAATAACAGGCTTTGTCTGTTTCTTATTTTTAGGTTTTGGCGCTTTCGCTCAATCCATTTATTCCGCTCAGGGACTTGGTTCAATAAATAATCAAGGTAATCCGAGCAACTTTTCAATGGGAGGTTTAGGTATAGGCACGCCTACACAATTAAATATCAATACTAAAAATCCTGCTTTTCTAGTAGTGAACCCATTTAGTTCTTTTGAAATTGGACTAAATTTTGAGAATAGAGGATTCCAAGGAGATGGGATATCAGGATCTAGTGCTGGTGGAGGTCTTAATTTTTTGGCTTACGCATTCCCTGTTATGCCAGGAAAATGGTCATCCTCATTTGGAATACTACCTTTCAGCACTGTTGATTATGATGTTTTCTCGGAAGGATCAATAGACGGAGCGCCTAATAATGCTACTTTTTTACTAGATCAACAAGGTGAAGGAGGCCTTACAAATCTGTTTTGGTCAAATGGAGTAGCTATCAATAAAAATTTGTTCTTGGGTATTAGTACTCAATTTGTTTTTGGTTCTATTCAAAGAGTAAGTAGAGTTGCCATTTTTGAAGATGATAATACTTTGGGGAGTGAAGAAGGAGATCAAGTTGCAATCAGTTCCGATGTTAATTTAGATGATACAGAATCTTACAGAGGAATCAACCTACAGCTGGGGCTTGCCTATCGGTTTTTTCTTGACGAATCAGAATTTTTCAATATCGGATTAACTTTTGCACCCGAAAATTCTTTGGATGTTCAGTTTGATAATCTTGATTCCACAAGAAACACAGGATCTGACGAAATTTCCTTACCTACCTCTATTGGATTTGGTTTGTCATATCAAAAATTGAACGTGTTTACAATTGGTATCGATTTTGAAACTCAAACTTGGAAAGATGCAAATTCTAACTCCACCATCTATCAAAATAGAAACAAGTTAGTCCTTGGAGGAAGCTTTACTCCTGACTATGATAATGTAAACTCCTACATTAAACGTATCAGGTATTCTATGGGCTTTAACTATCAAGAGCTTCCATATGTCGTAAAAAATGAAGCTCTTGCGGAATTTGGTATTAATTTTGGTGCTTCGTTACCCGTAAGTGGATATTCAAGTTTTAATCTTGGATTAGGGGTTGGCCAACTTGGTAAATCTAATGACGAGTTAATTAAGGAAACCTACTTCAAGGTTGTTATTGGAGCAACCATAAACGACAGATGGTTCATTAAAAGAAAATATGATTAACATATTCTAATTAAGAAGTTATGAAGACGATTAGTAAAATAGTAAGTGTATTGGTTTTTGCTTTTATTACGACAGAGGCAAATGCTCAATGGAATTGGGGAGATCAAGTAGATGTCGCCAAAGAAAAAAATGTAATTTATACGGACGCTTATAAAGCCAAAAACTATGATGTTGCTGTAGAGCCTTTGAATTGGTTACTCACAAATACTCCAGACCTAAATCCCTCTATCTACATCAACGGTGTTGAGATTTATAAAAATCTTGCAAAAAGCGAAACAGATCCGGTAGTTAAAGATCAGCACGTACAAAAAGCACTTGAGCTCCACGACACGAGAATCAAGTATTTTGAAGGTGAGGCCAAAATAATGGATAGAAAATCATTGTTCGCTTACACTTTCTATAAGAAAACCAAAGAGAAGTATCCGTACCTATATGATTTGTACAGTAAAACTTTCGAATTGAATGGGGCAAATATGAATTCTGGGAATCTAGTTGCCTACATGAATGTCATTTATAAATACAGATTTGCTGGAGGCGAAATGAGTGATGAAGAGGTAATAAACAAGTATTCTGAAATATCAGAAGCATTGAACACACAGAAAGGTAGAGTGGCCTCAGACAAAAAAGCAAAGTATGATAAAATGCTCGGACAGGTAGACAAACTTTTGACAGCAACTAAAGTAGAAATTAGCTGTGAGTTTGTGGAGACTAAGCTTGGGCCAAAAATGGTGGACGATGTTAACATGGCTAAAAAAGTATTCGACCTTATGATAAAAGGTAAGTGTATTGATAGACCGTTGGCGTTAGAGGCTGCCGAAATGATTCAAAACAGTGAGCCAACATACGGAGTAGCTAAATTTCTAGCTACTAAAAACAACATTGAAGGAAACACTGATGTTGCAATTAAATACTATGAAGAAGCAGCCGGTTTAACAGATGACAATGCTGAAAAAGCAGATATGTATGTAAGTATTGCAAAAATGCAGTCTAAGAAAGGTCAAAAATCAACTGCTAGAAATAGTGCTAGAAGAGCTCTTTCTTTTGACCCATCTTATTCAGATGCGTACAAGTTAATTGGCGATTTATACATGCAAAGCTTTGATGATTGTAAGCAAGAGAAAAGTCAAGTAGACGATAGGGCTATTTTTATAGCGGCTTATGAGCAGTACAAAAAAGCTGGTAACACCACTGGAATGAATAATGCGAAAGCTCAATTCCCTTCCATAAGCGATATATTCAATGATACAAAAGAGGAAGGACAGTCTATCACAATTGGTTGCTGGATAAACACAACGGTAATCCTTGAAAGAAGACCTAATTAAGAATATCACCCAACAAAAAGTAATTGCGGCTTGGAATTTATTTTCAAGCCGCTTTTTGCATTTTATTCTTGCTGTGATTGTCATCATTTCTTGTGAACAACGCAAAAGTTTAGTGGATCAAGAACTATACACAGGCCCATTAGCTAGCCTAGATAGTATGGATACATACATAAGCGATTCTGCAAATAGAGTTATGCACTTGAAAGCTCCCAAACAGAATGACTATGAAAATAAAGACAAAGAATGGCCAGAAGGATTTCTTATGGAATCATTCAATAGCAGAGGTGTAATCAGTACCATCATTAAAGCAAATCATGTTACCTATTCTAAAGAAGATGACTTGTACCATGCAACAGGTAATGTCATCGTTAGAAATATTGCTGAAGGAGATGAATTAACAACTGAAGAACTATTTTGGAACGCTACGAAAGAGAAAATTTATACTGAGAAATTCGTAACCATTAATACCGACGGAGAAGTGCATACAGGAGAAGGTCTAGACTCCAATCAGGATTTTACTGAATATAGAATTTTGAAACCAAGTGGAACATTTACATTAGAAGATGATCCAAAAAGACCAAGTCCAAGAAAGATTTCTTTAGACAACTGAAATGAAGCTTTTTGATACCATTTTGTTTGTGTTGTTGTTTTGTTCCTTCGTAATTGGAGTGTCACAAGCGATTGTCGTAGGTATTGCAGAATCCTATTGGATTTTTATGTTAAGCTTGATGCTCTTATTTTTATACGGATATAGAAAAAACAAAAGAGAAGAAGAGCAAACTCGAGACATGAAAAATAGTAAGCACAAAAAATCAAAAAAGAAAAAGAATGGATGATCCGTTCCCCTATTTGATAATTTTATCCTGCCTTTTTCTTTCCGCATTTTTCTCCGGAATGGAAATCGCATTTGTATCTGCTGATAAGCTTCATATAGAAGTGTCAAAGAAAAGTGGAAGCCTAGTTGGTAGAATACTGGCTCTTTTCACATCTAATCAATCTCAGTTTTTAGCTACTATGCTCGTAGGAAACAATGTAGCATTGGTTCTATATGGTATTTACATGGCTGGCATACTTGAACCAATTGTGGCTTTGTCATTACCAGAAAGCATACAGTCGGGTGTTCTCATTTTGATCATTCAATCGATTCTATCTACAGCGCTCGTCCTACTGACCGCAGAGTTTTTGCCGAAAAGTCTATTCATGATTAACCCAGATATTTCACTCAGAATATTCGCTATTCCTATGGTGGCTATTTATGTTGTCATGTTCCCTTTAGTCTTCATTGTCGTAAAGGTTTCTGCATTATTCATCCTCCTATTTGGGTACAAAATATCTGATGAAAAACCTGTTTTTGGCCTCACTGATTTAAATAATTACATCAGGAAAAACATTCTCGACATTAAAAATGATGATGAAGCTGAAATTGATGCTAAAATTTTCAATAATGCTATAGAATTCAAAACGGTAAAAGCAAGGGAGTGTATGATTCCGAGAACTGAAATCATTGCTGTAGACATCAACAGTAGTATAAAAGAGCTCAAAGAGGATTTTGTAGAAAGTGGTCATTCCAAAATATTGATTTACAAAGAATCTATAGATGAGGTAATTGGATATTGTCACGCATTAGAACTCTTCAAAAAACCAGATAATATCAAAAGCATTTTAACACCCATTACTATTGTTCCAGAAACAATGCTGGCCAATGAGCTTTTGATTCAATTTATTTCAGAGCGAAAAAGCCTTGCATTGGTAGTAGATGAATATGGTGGAACATCAGGAATTGTAAGCATAGAAGACGTCATAGAGGAGATTTTTGGTGAAATAAGGGATGAGCATGACGATGAATACCTCACTGAGCAAAAACTAGATGAACGTAATTTCATTTTTAGCGCGAGACATGAAATAGACTATCTCAACGAGAAGTATGAGCTCAAACTACCTGATGGTGAATACGATACATTGGGAGGTCTGATTTTTGAATTTCATGAAGATATTCCTGAAGTGGATGAAGTGATTGAGATTGCCCCATTTGTTTTTACTATTTTCACAATGGAAGAAAATCGTATTGATAAAGTGAAAATGACTTTAATAAATAACGAGGAGCTAGTTTAGATGACTTTTACGTATGCATTTTTAAGAATTATTGTTCGCACCGGGCTGCTTTGCTTCTTTAAAAAAGTAAAAGTGGAAGGTGTCGAAAATCTACCAAAAGATGCTCCAGTAATCATTGCTCCAAATCATCAAAATGCACTCATAGATCCATTATTGGCAGGTTGTTTTTTACCAATTCCTATTCATTATCTGACTCGTTCAGATGTTTTTACCAAAAAGACAAACTCCTTTTTAAGATCACTAAACATGATGCCCATCTATAGAATAAGAGATGGATATGCTAAGCTGTCTCAAAACGATGCTGTCTTTGAGACTTGTCGTGAATTATTCCAAAAAAATAAAGCGGTATTAATTTTTCCAGAAGGAAACCATGGAGAACATCATTTTCTTAGACCGCTTACAAAAGGAACTTCACGATTAGCACTGCAATCGCAAGATCAATTAGAGAAGTCGCTAAATATTGTTCCCATAGGTTTTAATTTCTTTTCTCATAGAGAGCCAAGGTCTACAGTCATCATGAAAGTAGGGAAGCCCATAAATGTCAAGTCTTTTCTCACTCAATACCAAGAGAACAATGCAAAAGGCTTAATGGCACTTCGTGATGAGATAAGTGAGGGGATGAAAAAAACATTGATCATTGAAAGTGAGACGGACGATTATATAAAGCGACGTGATGCTACTTTCAATGAAGCCAATAGTAACTTGCCATTTAGTGAATTAAAAGAAGGGGTCTTTGATGCCCCTAAAAAGGGAAGAAAGAGTAATCATATTATTGCCAAACTTCTGAACCCTGTTCCATTTTTACTGCTTCACAAAGTAATCAGTGGAATCAAGGATAAGGTATTTTATTCTACGATGAAGTTTGGGGTTGGCTTAATTGCATTTCCTATTTGGTGGCTTTTGGTTTTGACGATTATGTCCTTTCTTGTGGGTATTAAAATTGCAAGTCTTACTGTGTTTGTTATGATAATGGGGCTTTTCTTTAGTTATCGTAGATGATTGAAATTGTTGATTTTCGTCCAGTTTATAGCATATTTTTTAGGGAAGTAAATTTTGCCTGGATTAAAAATCATTTCGAAATAGAGGAGTCTGATAGAGAGATGCTGGAAGATCCTCAAAATCATATTCTCAGAAATGGTGGAGCTATTTTAATTGCACTTCTTGATGGAAGTCCTGTAGGAACGTGTGCTCTTATAAAAATGGATGATTCTACTTTTGAGCTTGCCAAAATGGCTGTTTCAGAGCAAGCTCAAGGTCAGAAAATTGGATGGAAAATTGGACTAGCAACTATCGAAAAGGCTAAAGAGCTAGGAGCAAAAAAAATATACTTAGAATCGAATAGTGTGCTAGCTCCAGCTATTAACCTATATAGGAAACTGGGGTTCAAAGATGATTCAGGGTATGATTCTCCGTATTCAAGGTGCAATGTTCAAATGACGTTGGACCTATAAATTACTTCCGGCTTTTTAGCGATTTTGCTTTATCATAAATTAATGCTCCTGTATTATCCCACTCTCTTAAAATGGAGGGAGTAAACCCAAAATTAAAAGCATCCGTAGGATAAGTTACCTCTCTCTTCACCCTTCCATTATCATAATATTCTCGCCACAGACCTGTCCGATTATTAAAGGTGTATTCGCCTTTTACTGCCAGAGATCCATCTTCATGAAAAGCCCAGTACTCACCATTTCTTTCACCAAAATGAACAGGAATAACCTCTTTCAATTGCGTTTTTTTGAAATCATAATACGCTAATCTCGATTCCTCAGGCCACCCTTTCCACCAGTACTTTTTTTCCTGAAGAATATCATGCTTGTTGAATCTCACCCAGCGCCTGTGCTTCATTCCTTTGTAGAACCACCCCTCCTCGATGACTACTTCTCCTTTCATTTTTTTATACGGACCATGCAAAACCTGAGCGCGATCCTTGTTTATCCGAAGCGAGTTTGTAATTTTCTTCGTTTTCGTGTTGTACCAATAAAAATCACGTGCATACTCTGGAGGAGCTTCGTACTCTTTTAGAGTATAAAATAGTTCAGTTAAGAGTCTTTCACCATATCCATCTCTCGTGTATCCCTTTCGAGTTTTTATGCCAAAAAAGACCTTTCGTTTTTTCTTCTTCTTTTTCTGTTTTACCGGCTCAATACTCTCATCAGCTTTATCCTCCAAATCCAATGTGAGCGGAGTATCATAGTTTACTTTGAAAATATCATCTAAAGTCTCACCACCATCTTGGGCATACGATTGTGAACTGCAAAGCAATAAAACTATTATGCTGATGAAGTATTGATATGATTTCCTGTCAAACATTAATAATAAACCTATGCGATTCTTTTCTATTCCTCTCCTGCTCCTCTACTAATTGAATTTCCAAAGAATAACGCATTCATAAATATTTTATTGGTTCCATACCAAAATGCTCTGAAGTTAGGATTGTCAGCCAAAGTAATCACTTTACCTCTGCCTACATTGGAAATAGTAACGGCAGGCGCATCTTTAAAACGATTCAAGTTTTCTTTTGAAACGTAACCTGATAGGAGAGGACTAGAAGTGTACACAAATGGATTTGCGTAGGCATTCTTCGATTTTTCCATTACCAGATTGTGGTTTCTAAATAAAGGAATACGATCATTTTCTAATCCATAAGCTAATGGGTGTGAAAGATCCACTTTCGCCTCAAAAATAGAGCCTCCAGTAACTTGTGCTCCTCTAGTCTCATTCAGGTCTTCGTAAGATCTGTACATCTTATCCTCCTCATTTTCATTTTTAGCGTATTGAACATTCGTTATTTCACTGTCGCTAAGCCATTTTCCTCCATTCTTCCAGGCAATAACAACTCCCCCCTGAGATATCCATTCTTTCAAGTTTTTCTTTTGACCATCACTCAAAGAGCCCCACATGTTAGGTATGATTATTCGATTGTATCTTGATAAATCGCGAGTCAATCTATCCACCTGCAAAAGAGTCACTTTCATTTTGTATCGTTGATCAAGCAAATGCCACACCTCTCCTGCTTCATAGCTACTGACACCACCTTCTACCAAAACAGCCACTTTCGGTTCCTTCAATGTTGTATTACTTCTACTTCCTAGGTCAACTCCTTTTACAGCCAATCCTGTTTTTATAGCATAAACATTTACTGCATCCTCAGCTACTATAGTACTGATAGTTGATTCAATAAAAGCCCTCTTTTGCTCTTGAACTCCTATTGGAATAATCATTGTCCCTCTTGGGTATGTTCGGGTTCCATCGGAGTGTGTTTCATGTAGCATTTGCACTACAACCTTTCTACTCAATAAACGATTGGCCGCTCTAAATCCTAAATACCCATAAGGTTCTATAGCATACGCATATGCACCAGTTCCTCCAATTAACTCTGCCTTTGGTGAATTTATAGCCTCAACCTTATCGCCCTTACTTCCTATGTCTTTGCTTCCCAATTCTGCATAATTGAGGTTGAATGCTAAAGGCATGGTCCAAGTAGACACATCATAGAAAAGGCTATCATTAAAACTTGTTCTTGTCTCAAAAATGGCTTTTGCCAATCTGTATTGAGGCTGATCTAAAGGAACAACATAAGCTGAACCCGATTCAAATTGCTTTCCTCCTTTATTTATTGAGTTGTTGAGTTCATACACCTCAACTTCGTGTTGAAGAAGCATTTTTACTAACTCATAATTCTTGATTGGGTCTTTTGATGAACCAAAAACATATCCCTTTACCGCATCTTTTGACGCTTGAGAGGACGATCCTTCATAAAACTCCTTTTGATAATCTAAAAATTCTTTCCTGTGAGCAATACCTGAAGCCAGAGTAGAAAGCGACGCTGTAAAGTGGTTTCTAACTGCCATTGGGAAAGTCAAAATACCATAATCATTTTCTTGTGCATGTCCTCTTGAACTTGCCTGCTCAAACAAAATTCCTACACTACCATTAACATCTGGATAGGTAGATCCTTTTCCAATATAGAAGTCATCGAAACTTTCTTCACTGTAGTATAGAGATCCGATTTCATCTAGATACTTAGCGTGAAACTTAGACATCTTATGTGTCAACTCTACGTTTTTGTCTGGGGTCCATGGAAATTTTCTTGCAGGGATACCTGGCTGAAAAAAGAAAGTAGAATTAGTCCCCATTTCATGATGATCTGTTAAGATATTAGGTTTCCATTCGTGAAATCTTTTAATTCTTCCTCTTGATTCTGGGTGCTGAAGTGGTAACCAATCTCTGTTTAAGTCAAACCAGTAATGATTGGTTCTTCCACCTGGCCAAGCTTCATTATACTCTCTGTCATTAGGATCAGGGTTAATAGTATGAGAGCGATGAGTGTTCACCCAACTTGCAAATCGGTTTAGACCGTCAGGATTGAATGAAGGGTCTACAATGATGATCGCATTTTCCAGCATTTCATCTATTTCAGAACCTGAAGCTGCCGCCAAATAGTAGGCAGAAAGCAATGATGCGTTTGACCCACTAGCCTCATTTCCATGTACGGAATATCCCAGCCACATAACTATCGGCATGTCTTCTGTATCCATACTTCCTGATTGCGAGGGGTCAGTTAGTTTCTTATGATCGGCTTTAATTTGATCTAATTTGGCAAGATTTTCAGGAGAGGAAACTACCAATTGCATAAGCGGTCTTCCCTCATATGATTTAGCAAATTCCTCTAAAATCATTCTGTCTGAAGACTCTGCCAGTTCTCTCATGTAATAAATCAACTGATCGTGGCTTACATGCCATTCACCTGGGTGATATCCCAAAAGACTTTTAGGTGTTGGAATCTCAGGGTTATAAGATCCTTGAGGTAAATAGTAACTCATGTCCACCTGAGCAAACGTGAATATAGAAAAAATTATAAGAATAAAAGATAAGAGCTTTTTCATTTGAGATAGGTTTGAGGTAACTAATCTAAATTAAATGATGACATAGTTAAAACAATGATTGTATGAATGGACTATGAACCCTATGAATGTGTTTCTTCTTCAATCTTAAAGAACTCATCTACGGCATCTACAGCACATTTTTTTCTCTCTCCTTCTATTCCAGAAACAATAGCATACGGGAGATTATGATCCTCTAAGTAATTTTTATATATCTCAAAGAAGTGTTTTCTCATAGTAGGATGCTCTCGTTGAGGATCTGGTGTCCATACTATATCAATATTGTTGAGCAAATAGAAGTCATATTTTCTCTCTTTTAACTGCTCTTCCACCCACTCATCTGTTGATCCATATTTATGATCACTCCAAATTTTAATCACCACTAAATTGGTATCACAAAAAAGGTATTCATTAGCATATTCTTCTTTATCACTTTCCCAATCTAGCTGGGTTTCTGCAATGAGTTTTAAATCTGTCTGTTCATAGTCTCTTCCCAATCGGTCTAGGTAAAAGCGAGCATATTCTGGAACCCATTCTGTATTGTAGTGATAAGATAGGTGCTGGCACAATTCACTTTTTCCTGTGGATTCTGGGCCAATAACAGCAATTTTTTTTATCATATTTAGTTTTTTAGGAACCTTCTCCCATTAGCAATTTTCTTCTCCAGGAAATAAGCCCCATTACAGCAATTGCAGTAAAAACGAGAAACTGCAAACTTGTAAACGGTAGTCCTTTATAGATGTACAATGGTATTGAAATCAAATCACATGCAATCCAAAAATACCAATGCTCAATTTTTTTCAATGCCATCAAATACATTCCTGTGATAGCTAAACCTGTTGTGATGGCATCAAAAACAGGCACATCACTATCCGTGAATTTCTGAAGAAGAAACCAAATCAGTATTCCAGAAAGTAAAAAAGTGATTCCATTTGTCAAATGACCTATTCTTGTGCTTTTAGAAATTGGGATCTGACTGGCTCCAGCATCTTTAGTGTTTTTCCAGTTCCACCAACCAAACGCACTCATTACAAAGTAATAAACGTTGACGCCAGCATCTGCATACAATTTGTATTCATAAGTGATGTAGGCGTAAATGAGAACGCTTATGATACCAAATGGATATACGAGAATTTTTTCTTGCTTACTATACCAAACACTCAAAATGCCGCATATCACAGCGATGAATTCCAATGCGCTTGTTTCCAAGAGTTGATTCCAAAATGTGCTCCAAATATCCATTGTGCAATTGTTTTAAGTCAAGGCTCACTATTTTAATAATTATTTTCCAAATAATCGGATTAATCATGCAAACCAACATAATTTTGCGCGGCAAGTAATAGTTCCAGTCCTTTATTATTTGCTATGAGCACAAACGACAAATTCCTTTTTGAAGCCCTCACCTACGATGACGTGCTTCTTCTCCCTTCTTACTCTGATATACTACCTCGCGACACAGACACGTCTGCACAAATCACTCGTAATATTCGATTGAATATTCCTTTGGTTTCAGCAGCAATGGATACTGTGACAGAATCTAAATTGGCCATTGCTATGGCGCTAGAGGGCGGTATTGGTATCATTCACAAAAACATGACCATTGACCAACAGGCCATTCATGTTAGAAAAGTGAAAAGATCTCAAAGTGGAATGATACTCGATCCAATTACCTTGAATGTGAACAGCAAAGTAAGAGATGCTGAAGCCATCATGAAGGAAAACAAAATTGGTGGTATTCCTGTCGTGGATAAAGACAACAAACTAATTGGTATTGTTACCAATAGAGATTTGCGTTTTGAGAAAAAGCCAGGCAAACCTGTCAAAGACATTATGACATCTGAAAATCTTATAACAGCTACAGCTGAAGTAGGATTGACAGAAGCAGAAGCAATTTTGCAAGAGCACAAGATTGAAAAACTACCGATCGTTGATAAAAACGGACATCTTACAGGCCTCATTACTTATAAGGATATCTTAAAAAACAGAGATAGACCCAACGCCTGCAAAGATGAGTATGGGAGGTTGAGAGTAGGGGCTGCTGTAGGGGTTACTCCCGATATTAATGATAGAATAGCTGCTTTGGTAAAAGCGGGAGTTGATTTAGTGAGTATTGATACTGCGCATGGTCACTCAAAAGGAGTGATTGATATGGCTAAGCAGGTGAAAAAGTCTTTTCCAGACTTAGAAATGATTGTTGGAAATGTAGCTACAGGAGCGGCAGCAAAAGCACTCGCTGATGCTGGAGCAGATGCTATCAAAGTTGGAGTAGGACCTGGAAGTATTTGTACTACAAGAGTAATAGCTGGTGTAGGTATGCCTCAGCTTTCTGCTGTATATGAATCTGCAAAAGCAGTAAAGGGAACAGGAGTACCAATAGTTGCTGATGGTGGAATTCGATTTTCTGGAGATGTAGTAAAAGCGATTGCTGGGGGAGGGAACACAGTGATGATTGGCTCTTTGTTAGCTGGTACAGAAGAAGCGCCTGGCGAAGTGATTCTGTATGAAGGCCGTAAGTTCAAGTCTTACAGAGGAATGGGTTCTGTAGAAGCCATGGAGGAAGGATCAAAAGATCGCTATTTCCAAGACGCTGAAGATGATATAAAGAAATTGGTGCCAGAGGGAATTGTAGGAAGAGTGCCTTTCAAAGGCTCTGTGCAAGAAGTCCTCTATCAAATGGTAGGTGGTTTGAAAGCAGGAATGGGTTACTGCGGAGCAGGCACTATAGAAAAATTACAAGACGCCAAGTTTGTGAAGATTTCCGGAGCAGGTGTGGCAGAAAGTCATCCACACGATATTCATATTACAAGAGAGGCGCCTAATTATAGCAAGAAGTAAAGCTTTGTTGAAGGGAAAAGAAAGCTAGGTGAAATGATCTCATCTAGCTTTTTTTATTTTTGTTTCTCTCTGTTTCATAATGAATTGGAAACGTTTCTCAATAACCTCTGTCCTTGAGTTGATTTCTAATAATAAACTCAAGGACTATGAAACTGACTTTCTTCATTTTATCCATCGCCCTATCAGCATTTGCATACTCTCAAAATGACCGGCCAAAAACTCTCATCGGTAATGATCCTGAAAATATCTCAGGATTTGGTTCTGTGCTTTTCTCCTTTACTTCTATTGATGGTGAACTAGCTACTCTCACCGGAGGTGGCGGAGCGGTCATTTTTGATAATACTTTTTTTGTAGGTGGGTATGGTCTGGGG
>JBGCFL010000204.1:0-5997 GCA_045106975.1 Ekhidna sp.
ATCTCTAGGCAACTTATTTTATGAAATACTTCACGTGAATTAGAAGAGTATTGCGATTTTAGGCTGCTCAATTCAATTTCATCAACTTTACGAACTCGCAGATCCTTCAAGTTACTACCGCCTAAAAAATGTCACTTTTCCGCCTCTATCAATCAAGGCTGTCATGCTGAGGTACGAAGCATCTCAATCAACTTGTTTTATGAAATACTTCACGTGGATTAGAAGAGTTATGCGATTTTAGATTGCACAATTTAATTTCATCGACTTTACAAACTCGTAGATCCTTCGCTTCACTCAGGAGGACACTTCGAGATATGATTTCTTAAATAATTTCAATTTTATTTCCTTGATCAATTAGATACTCTAATCCATATAATTATTCAAAAACTTCCAATCAGGATTAAACTCATTGATTAAATCAATTTTTTTAAACCTTTTCCAGCCCTTAATTTCTTTTTCTCTTTCAATCGCATGTTGAATGTATTGATGTCTTTCCCAGTAGATTAAATGATAGCAATTGTATTTTCCTGCAAACGATTTCTTTTCATTAACCGAGTCCTCATAGTGCTGCTTCATTCTTATACTCAAATCATTAGTCACTCCCGTGTAAAGAACCTTTTTTGATTTATTTGTAGTGATATAGACAAAATAATTATGGTGTTTCACATAACTAATTTAAGAGATCCTTCACTTTGTTCAGGATGACACTTCGATTTCATGTTAGAGCGTTGGTAGTATATTTTACTTCTACCTTAATTCCGTACTGTAATACTGAGGCACGAAGCATCTCCAATCAAGTTAGTTCATGAAATGTTCACGTTGTTTAGAAGAGTATTTTTGATTTTACAAACTCGTAGATCCTTCGCTACACTCAGGAGGACACTTCGAGTTACAAATTCCTAAACAATGTCACTTTTCCTCATCCATCAATCAAGGTTGTCATGCTGAGGTACGAAGCATCTCTAGGCAACTAGCTGATCAACAATATTCTTCATCTGCTCAAAAGTGGCATATCCATTCGCTACCAAATGGAGTTGATCATTTGTCAAAAGTAAAATGGAAGGGTAACCTTTTACTCCCCATTGTCTGTTCAGTTGAAACTCAGACATGGTTTCTTGCTTGACCTCATTGCTTTCGAAACGTGACAAAAACTCTCCATAATTAATACCAAACTCATCACAAATGCTTGAGTAGAAAGCTGCTTTGTTTGGATCTTGCGACTCCACATAAAACTTGCGTTGAATGGCTTCAAAGAATTCCATCACCTTTTCCTTTACTAAAGGACGGGCAGCTACTACTGCTCTGCAAGATGGCTCAGTATCATAATTAAAGTCCTCCAAATCCATTAGAGCATAACCGAAAGGCTGACCACTTTTCTCCGTGACATGACCCCAATGCTCTTTCAAGAAATTTTTCATTTCCTCATTCCAAGGATCGCCTCCTCCAGGTCTTAGACCTCCCGATAGCACTCTAAAACCAATCTTCTCTTTTGCAAAGTGATCTCTCAGTTCAATAAGAGCGGGAGAAATTCCCCAACACCATGAGCACATTGGATCTCCCACGTATATGATTTCTGTCTTATCATCTATCTGCTTATTCCCAATGGACGCTAGGTCTTTAAGAGAGGAAGGGGTGCATATACCTGTTACTGGATCACAATAATTGCTCATACTAAATTGTTTCAGTCCTCAACACAGTCAAAGTAAGGATGGTTCTTTCATAGACATTTTTATGTACATTGATTTTCATACGGAACCTTTTCCCATCTCCTACGACTAAGGAGTAGCAAATGAAGAATTCGCATCAAATAGTAGAAGAATGGTTGGTGATAAACTGCCAAAACGGAGACCGAAAGTCTTTTGAGTTACTTGTGAAAAGGTGGAATCACAAGATGCTCAGCAGAGCATATCACACTACAAAAGATGCCTCTGCTGCCAAAGACATAGTGCAAGAGTCTTGGGTCACCATCATTAAGAAAATCAGAACTCTGAGAGATGCAGCCGCTTTTCCTGGATGGTCTCTAAAAATTGTCACTTTGAAATCAATTGACTGGGTTAGAGCTAATCAATTGAGTAGAAAAAGGGAAGAAATAAGAAAGGTAGCACAAACAGAATTTGATGACCAAAGTAAAAATTCAAACGAACTGGTCATTAATAATTTAAAAAAAGCAATAGAACAACTGCCTGAAGATCAGCGATCAGTCATCCATCTTTTTTATCAAGAGAACTTACCATTGACCACCATTTCTCAATTGCTAAGTCTACCAATTGGCACCATAAAATCGAGACTTTTTCGAGGGAGAGAACATTTAAAAAAAGTATTAGAACATAAATTATATGAAAATGAAACAGAATGAAAACATAGACGAACTGATCAAAGAAGCTTTAACAGATGATGAGCAAGTCCTATTTAACTCTTTTGAAGAGCAAAATGTATTACAGAAGTTTGGAGGGCTATTTCAAGGTAAAATGAAATGGTTAAATACTCTTACATTCATTATTCAATTCGTGATGACAGTATTTGCCTTCTATTTTGGTTATCGCTTTTTCACTGCGGTGGATACTATCCAGATGATTCAGTTTGGCGCAGGAGTTATGCTTTTAATGATTGCGATTAGTATGCTGAAACTCTTTCACATCATGGAAATGAACAAGAACGCTACTATACGGGAGATCAAACGAATGGAATTGCAACTTTCTTTACTCGCTAGCAAATTGAAAGACTAAACAGGCGGCAATTGCGGATAAGGGACAATAGCTTCGATCAATAAGATCACTCCATTTTTTGTAAGTAGGGTTAGCGTAATCAAAATACTGCTGATGATTAGAGCTACTCCTACATTGTCATTTCTTATTTCCTCAAACTCATTAATAGGAGTAAGTTTTGAATATAGAAATGTACTGATCAAGCCAATCAAAATAGCGGCTGTGTAGGCAATGGCAATATAAATGGCTCCAGTTCCGAGGTATTTGAGTGCCAACATAAAAGTATCTGTCTCTTTGTTTAATAATCGAAAAGAGGATATCAATGGTTGAACCACACCACTGATCATAATACCAACAGATATGATGATAGCCGAAGTAAAAATGCTGTAGGAAAGGTTAAACTCTTCGATCTTATAGTATTTCTTACCCACCCATTGCACCACTTTGAAGGTCAACGCCAAAATGAAAATTCCGATAGTGATGGCCGAGAATATCTCGATCAGTCCAAGTATGGCAATGTTAGAATTCATAGACTAAGAGGTTAAGTTCACTTAAGATTGTGTTTATGTTGTTGGTGTTCGATGGTTTTGAAAATTCATTCCCGAATATTTCGGGCTAAAGCTACTTTCCAATAGTTGACATTATTTGTAGTAGGCGGAAGCATGCCCAATGGCCATCCTTCTGCTGTGGTTTCCCAAAAGTAATAGTTATTGCCTCGGTATTTCAAGTGATCTCCTTCGGCAGGAATATTCAGCGCTAGCATGGCATGAGCGTATTCATTGCTTACCACAATCATTGGGTCAAAACCCATCTCCTCCAATAGAGTATAAATCAAAACTGCTCTTGTGTCGCAATCGCCATATAGTGAGTGAATAAATTCGTAGGGTGAGAGGATTCCAAAAGACATATTGCCCAAGCAAGGCTTTCCTTTTGTGTCATACGATTCACAATCGGTTCCGATAACATAACTGTACGGTATATCCTGAACAAAAGAAACAATCATTTCAGCTAGATCTGGCCTTGATAACTTTTTCTTTATTCCCACACTTGATAATGAATCCACCAAAAAATGAATGTTGGACTTACTCTCTTTAACTAAATTCTTATAAATCCCACCCCAGATATCCTCATAGGCATCATATTCATACAGCATTCCATTTCTCTTCTTTCCGGATGCTAAGCTTTCTTTTTCTACAGTGTTGTAATCCGTACAAAATGATCTTGAGTTATCGCCGTAAGACCAATCTCTCTGATGATATCGATCATTTTCAGTATTCATTACCAAAAATTGATCTTCACAATCCGATGTTGAAGAAAAAGACGGTTGCATCAAACCAATGAGTCCACTCAAAATGATGTAGACAAAAAGCCCAAAGAAGATGATGCGAAAGAGGGATTTCATTGCCACTAAGTAAACTCAAAAAATGAGAATACATGTCGAGTTCTTCGATTTACCATTGGCTTATTTCATTATATAGATCAATCCAATTTGGGTTTTTAGACGCAATCAGTTGATCCTTTTTCTTTCTCGATCCAGCCTTGATTTGTTTTTCTCTGGCAATTGCCTCCTCAATTGAGTGAAATGACTCAAAGTAAACCAGTTTCGAAAGATTGTATCTATCAGTAAAGCTACCCTTGTGAAGCCTTTGTTTATGCTCGGTCACTCTAGTAAATAAATCTGAGGTTACACCTGTATAGACTGTAGAGTTATTCTTATTAGCCATTATGTAAACGCAACCTCCCTTTTCCATGATAGAAAATTATTAAATTTCGTCATTGCGAGCAAAGCGAAGCAATCTCCACCGTATCAAGATTGCTTCGTCGTGCCTCCTCGCAATGACGAAGTAATTTAAAGGGGGGTTATTATTTCCAGTGTAGCATTGGGAAGCTAAAGACCCCATATGCTTGGTGTGACGGGAAGCTAACTCTCGCAACAGGTTAAGTTAATATTCCTTCATTAAAATAATTGTCCATTATCAAGAGCTACATTCGTCTTATAAAAAACACACGTATGAAAAAGCAACTTCCTGCACTGCTCCTGATAGTTGGTCTTTCTATTCAAGCTCAAAATGCTAATCCTAGCTACGCATGGTTATCGGGCACTTGGACAGGAGATGGTTTTGGTGGCACCTCTGAAGAAATGTGGTCTACTCCATCAGAAGATAGCACTATGATGGGAACGTTTCGTCATCATAAAGGAAATGGTAGTCTCAATTTTTACGAGTTTATGGTTTTTGATAGCACAGGATTAAGGCTGAAACACTTCAATCCCGATATGAAAGGATGGGAAACAAAAGAGGATTTTGTCCATTTCAAAATGATAGAGACAACTGAAAACAAGATTGTGCTAGAAGGTCTAATATTCGAAAGAAAATCAGACATGAAAATGGAAATCAAGCTTGATCTAAAAGACGGAGACAAGAAGTGGACGGAAGTTTTTAAGATGACACGAAAGTAAGAAGACATTAAAATCCTGAAGGTGTACTTCCTATTTTATCGGTAAAACACGTGTCTGCTTGATTTTCTTCAATACCATCATACTCTGTACTAATCCAATATTTTCAAGCTTCGCCAATTTTGTATTCACAAAGTCGGCATAATCATTCATATCTCGAACCAAGATTTTCAACAAAAAATCAAACGTTCCTGCTAAGTGATAGCACTCGAGTACTTCGTCAAATTTTTGAATACCATCCTCGAATGCCATTAGGAATTCCGATTTATGCGACTCCAGTGTCACAGAGCAGAAGACTTCTAACCCAAGTCCCACCTTTATCTCGTCTACATGAGCGTGATATCCTGTAATGGTCTTGTCCCTTTCTAGCCTCCTCAATCTTTCATAAATGGGTGTAATACTCAAATCGAGTTCTCCACTCAGTTCCTTCATCGTCAGCTTACCATTTTTCTGAAGTAAGGAGATGAGCTTTTTATCTATGGCATCCATTTCTTTTCTGTTTTGTCATGCGAATAGATTGTAAAATAGAAATAATGAATTGTTTTATTAATTAATAATAGTTGATTTTTCTAAAGAGATAAATAATATCAGATTATACGCTCAATTTGAAATATAAATCAATTCAATCATGAGCAGAGAAATGAGTCCTGAAAGTTTAATGATGTCTTACGGCTTTAAGCCAGAGCTTTCTCAAGGAGCGATCAAATCGCCCATTTTTCAAACATCTACGTTCGTCTTTAAAAATGCGGAAGAAGGTAAGGCCTATTTCGAGTTGGCCTATGGCCTCAGAGAAAAAAATGAGGGCGAAGAAATGGGACTCATCTATAGCCGATTGAA
>JBGCFL010000205.1:0-8455 GCA_045106975.1 Ekhidna sp.
CTGTAGTCCAATTGAAGCTTAGGATCAAATTGCCCTTTTGCTTGTCGTATTTTAGCTGCAGCATCATCTGAAAGCAGGCTAGCTTGCTTTACCACTGGATGAAAAGACATAGTTATTTTCAGAACGTTTTCTAAAGACAAAGTAGTCGTGTCCTGTGGAAAAGAAGCAATAGAAGATAAAGAAATCAGTATGATGAGTACCTTCCTCATTTTTTTATCTCTTTATTTTTATCGTCTTGCTCTATATCTTCATATATGGTGGGAGGGAAGCCATTCATTTGTCTCCATATCTCATACCAAATAGATACATTGTTTAACATCACCCAGCCTTTTGCAGCAGAGCCTAGTCTTAGAAGATCTGGCCATGGTTCATCATCTGGATCTGGCTTCACTACAATTCTAAATAGACCGTTTTTACTTTGAATTCGGTCTATTATGGCAACTTCTCCCCCAAAAGTTCCTACTCCTACATTTGGCCATCCAGAAAACTGCAATGCTGGCCAACCATCAAATTGAATTCTTACTTTCCTTGTTTTACTTATTAGAGGGACATCCATTGCTTTGATATACATCTCCACCGCTTTGTCATCAGATTCAGGAAGTATAGTGGCTATTGCTTCTCCTTCTTTGATTGTTTCACCAATACCTGCTTTTACTGCCTGAACGATATAGCCAGACTGTGGAGCTAAGATTTGATACTGTGATTGTCTTACAACTACATTGGCCATTTCATTTTCCATTTTCGAAATACCACCTCTAGTTTCACTCAAGCTTGCTAAAGTCTCATTTAGATTGGATAGAGCTTTGCTTATTTTATCGCTGTATTCAGCATCTATAGAGGCTAAATCGAGCGTTGCATTGGCTAGATCAGCCTTTCTTTGGAGCCATTCATTTTCTGCTTTCAAGACTTTGGCACCACTCATTTGAAATTTGTTTTCAATCTCTTGAAACTTCGTCAGCGTAATGTTCCCCGCATTATATCTATTCTCATTTCGTTGGAATACACTCTCAGCATTCTTGTTATTGACTTTCTCAGCAAGAAAATTTAAACTATCGGCTTCCAGCTTTAGAGTTGCCTGACGAATCTTATTTTTAGCTTGACTATTCTTAGCAGCTAGTGCATCGTTGAGTGCTTTTATTTGCCTTCTTAAAGCACTTGCTTTATCATTTTTAGCTATTGCAGCATTCTTTTTCGCTTCTAATTGCTCTTCTAGTCGGAGCAAAAGATTTGGGTCAAAGTACTTGTCTTTTATTTCGGAGATTGTCATCAGAGTATCTCCCATGTTTACAAAATCACCTTCTATCACATTCCAAGAAGTGATACGTCCAGCTATGGCCGTCTCAATCATTTGAGGTCTGTTCCTTGGATTGAGAGCTGTCAGTTTTCCTTTACCTCTAATATTTTGCTGCCATGGTAGGAACAAGAAGATGATAAAAATGCCGGTTATTACCATCAAAACCTTGGCTACAGTACGACCAACACCAGGAGTTTTTAGTGTCCGGAGGGAATAGAGTTGCGTCTCGGATAATCGATCGAATTGATCCATTAGTATATGTCTTTAAGTATTTCTTCTTGCTTAATTAAATCGTTGAAAGGGCCAAAAGCTTTCTTTTCGCCATCTTCCAGGAATAACACATTGTCACATGCTGCCATAACTAGAGGATCATTAGATACCACTATCAACGTCCATTTTTTCTCCTTGTTGGTCAACGTCTCAATAAGCTTGAGTCGTTCACCTTTGGTGAAATTGTTAAAGAAATCATTCAAAATTAGGAGGGCTGGCTTTTTAGCTAAACATCTAGCCAAAATTAGTTTATTCACAAATGAGGAAGAGAACCCTTTTCCTCCACTTAGAACCTCTGTGTGAAGTCCATCTTTTAGTTTATTTATGGCATCATGCAGGCCAACTTGTTCAATTGCATCTAATGCATTTTTAATATCTGAAGTAGGCTTTCCAACCAAAATATTTTCTAAAATTGTTCCTTCAAAAAGGTCTTCTTCAGAAACATTTTTACCAATTCTATCTCGGATATAAGTGGCATCTAGGTCTCTCATTGAGTAGCTATTGTAGGTGAGTACTCCATCAAAATTTTGATGGATACCAGCTATAATATTCGTAAGAGTGGTCTTGCCCGCTCCACTTCCCCCACTTATGCATAGTGTGCCTTCAGATTTAATCTCAATAGAAAGATTTTTGAGTGATGGCTTGCTCTTAGGGTAAGAGTAAGAAAGATTCTCAAGAACTACATGGAATCCTTTTTCCATTTGAGAGCCAGGAATATCAACTCCACCTGTTTTTTCAAGTGGCAGATCTGTTACTTGAGAAATTTTATCTACGGCAGTAAGCATGTCGTAAACAACGTCCATGTACATAATTATTTTCTCTACCGAGGCTAAGACTAAAATGATGATTACTTCGGCAGCTACGAATTGTCCTAACGTGATTTCTCTTTGAATAACTAGAATTGTACCCAGGATAAGCAGGCCTCCTGTAATTATAGCTTTGAATAGGAGAATGAATGCATATTGTGTAATCAGAACCTTGAAATGAGAGCTTCTATTTTCGAGATAATTATTAACTAGATAGTCGGTCTTTTTTAATGGAAGCACTGTATTGCCAGCAAGTTTGAATGAATAAAGCGTTCTAGCCATTTCTTCTAACCAGTAAACCACTTTGTATTTGAACTTAGACTCTTTAATAGAACTTTTGAGACCTTTTGGTCCAGTTAAAAAGAAGATCAAGAACAAAAGGCCTAATAGTCCTAAACCAAATACAATGAAAAACGGATGGTAAAAAGCTAGAAGAAGTAATCCGAAAAATATTTGAATAATACCTGTAGATAGATCTATAAGCAATTTTGGGAGTCCTTTTTGAAGCGTCAATACATCAAAGAATCGATTCATTAGTTCAGGCATGTGAGTGTTTAGCACAGCCTCCATTTTTATTCTGGGAAGTCTAAAGGCAAACTCAAATGCTGCTTTTGTGAAAACTCGTCTTTGTAAATACTCCACAATGGTTATTTGAAGAACTTGTAGAATACCAGTTCCCAAAGTTCCAATAATTATTAACCCAATCAATAGATAAACTGAACTAAAAACTACTCCTCCAGAGATCAATTCTACCGCTGCTTGAATACCAAGGGGCAGGGTTAAACTTACAAGTCCAATTAAAGCAGCATATACATAAACATAAAATATGTCTTTTCTATCAGGCGCCAAGAGTCTCAGCAAACGTTTAACTGGAGATACTTTCTCTTCATCTGCTCCACTCATGAAGCTCTGATGGGCAAAGCATGATAGTGTATAAATTTCACCAGCACTATTTGTGGAAAAAGTAATGTCATTAAAATCGGAGACTTCTAAAGATTGTAAATCTCCACTTGAGTTAATGAATTCTAAGATGGTCTTTTTTCTTTGCTTTTTTATAAATGCTGGATGGAAGCCATTCTGCTCTATAAAAATAATGAGTGGAGTCTTGGTGTCAGTTATTAGCTCTTGTAGTGTTGGTGCATTCAGATGTTTTTCGAATAAAACAATACCAACATCATTTGCAGCTTCAATAAGATCTCTTTGAAATTCAACAATTTCCTCACTCTCATACTGACGAGAAATAATATCAACTTCTTTGATCTTTGACATGTTGAGGTCTACCTTAAGTTTGGTAGCACACTCCTGCAAGCATCTAATTATCTGTTGATTGTTCATGCTTTTACTGCTTTTAGAATAAGTGAGGATAAGAATTCATTATTTGCCAAATGTAAGTCTTTGCTTCCGCTAATATTGGAAAGTCTTGGCAAATGAAGAGCGAAGAAAATTTGTTGATGAGATGCTTCCATACAAGTGCTTGTTAACGAATGCGCATAGGGATAGTCTGGATTAATCTCAAGAATATAGGAGGCAATAGTTTTACAGAGGGATTTATATCCCATAAATAAACCTTCCTTGTTATCATCATCCACATGCTTGGTCAAATAAGTTTTGTCGGATTCATTAATAACAATTTGCTGAAGGGATTTCTCACTAATGCCAGGAAAGTTGTCATCATCTTCTAGGTTCATAGTAATAAACTTCAAGGCAATTAATAGCTTCTCTTCAGAGTTAGAAATGTTGTGCGTTTCAAAGCTGATCCTGTATTCGAGGTAATTCCAGTACCAAGCTATTAGATAAATTAACAGTCTATGTTTGTTTTCAAAATACCTATAAACAGATGCTTCTGTGGAATTTATTTTACTTGAAAGTTTTTTGAAATTGAAGGACTCAAAACCCATTTCTGAAATCAATGTGATGCTTGCGCTAACAATTTTTTTTCCCAATTCACTCGCTTGAGGATCGCGCAAGTACATAGATGGATTTAGATGCAATTGAAGTTTAACTAACATTTTGTAATAATAACTACTATGTATGATAGTAATACTATCAAAACGAAGTTATTGACTTTTGGTTTTGAAATTTTTATTTAAGCTTATTTTTTCTTATCATTGAATCTATTAGTCCTTTTTATTTTGAGTTTTTGACCTTTGGGTTCAGGCAGTTAGTCCTCCTGAACCTTTTTTTATGCCCAAACCAAAAGGAATTCCCAGTATCATTGTTTAATGATCGAAAACGAACACTTTTCTGTTCTATTCTGTACAGGCATTTTCCACGACAATTCAATAATTAGATTTAACTCTCTGTTTTACAGTCATTTATAAATAATGGCATTCTTATTGGCATAGAGGGAGCGAAAACCTTAACGACCAATAATGGATAAAAAAATAAAGAAGAAGAAGTGGACAGTCAAGAAGATTGCCATGTTTGCGGGTATAGCTTTATTAGTAGCTTTTATCGCTTACAATTTTTTACTTTCTGGTGGCGGATCTCGATTGAACGTAGAACGTAATAAAATAAATATTGCGACTGTTCAAGAGGGAGAGTTCAGAGAATTTATCCCAGTAGATGGTAATGTCTTACCAAAACTGACTATTCGTTTAGATGCTATTGAGGGTGGAGTTGTCTCTAGAAAATACTACGATGGTGGTATTTTGATAGATAAAGGAGACACTATTTTGGCGCTTGCCAATAATGATCTTGTGCAGAGCTTTGTAAGAGAGGAAACTCAAGCGTCGATTTTGGTGAATAACCTAGAAAATACCAAGCTTAGCTTACAGAGAAATCAATTCGACTTGAAAAGAAGTTTAATTGAACTTGATTACCAGATAGATGCAGCTAGAGATGCTTTCGAAAGAGGTGAGAAACTTTATGAAGATAAAATTATCTCGGAGCAAGAGTTCCTAAACTTGAAACGTGAATTCAATCGTTTAGAGGACAATAGAGAAATTCAGATTGAGTCAAATAAATTTGATTCGCTTAATGCACGCCTTCAAATAAGGCAAACAGAGCAAACACTTAGGAGAACAAGCGATAATTTGAAGATGATTAAAAAGAATTTGGATAATCTCTACATCAAGGCACCTATAAAAGGAAGATTGTCTACTGTAAACGTGGAAGTAGGAGAGTCAATCGGTACTGGACAGAACATCGGACAGATAGATGATCTAAATGGTTTTAAAGTCCGTGCAACTATTGATGAACATTATATATCTAGAATATATGCAGGGTTACAAGGTAGCTTCTCATTTGCAGGAAATGAATTTGACTTAGCCATAACAAAAGTGTATCCAGAAGTAAACAACGGGCTTTTTGAAGTAGATATGGCATTTGGGGATACTATTCCAAATGGCATCAGAAGAGGTCAAACTTTACAGATTCGTTTGCAACTAAGTGAAAACATTACTGCAATTCAGATACCAAGAGGTAGTTTCTACCAGACAACTGGAGGGAATTGGATCTTTGTTGTAAATGAAGACGGAACTGAAGCCGTAAGAAGAAATATTAGACTAGGAAGACAGAATCCTAGATACTACGAAGTTGTGGAAGGATTGCAACCTGGAGAGAAAGTTGTTGTCTCTTCATACAGAGGGTATGAAGACAAGGATATCCTTGTGGTCAAGTAACCTTCAATAAATAATTAAGTAAATAAATAAGAAATTAGAATTTTTGAACTCGAAGACTAAACTCAAATAACATGGAAAACGCTAAAGCACTCATTCAAACTAAGGACTTGAAGAAGTTTTACTACACTGACGAAATTGAAACTACTGCACTAGCAGGAGTGAATATGACGATCAAAGAAGGCGAATTTGTTGCCATCATGGGGCCATCAGGTTGTGGTAAATCTACTTTACTAAATATCGTTGGTTTGTTGGATAACCCTTCTGAAGGAGAATTTCACTTCACCGATTTGGAAATTTCAACTTACACGGAAAGAAAAAGAGCTGATTTACGAAAAGCAAATATTGGTTTTGTATTCCAAAGCTTCAATTTGATTGATGAGTTGACTGTTTTTGAAAACATTGAATTGCCATTAATCTACTTGAAGTACTCTGCAGCGGAAAGAAAGAAAAGAGTGGAAGAAGTGATGGAGCACATGAAAATCATGCATAGAAGAAATCACTTTCCTCAGCAGCTATCAGGTGGACAACAACAACGTGTTGCTATCTCTAGAGCAGTTGTTGCAAAACCAAAGTTGATTCTTGCCGATGAGCCAACAGGAAACTTGGATTCAGCAAATGGACAAGAAGTAATGAACCTACTTACGGAGCTTAATGAAGCTGGGACTACCGTAATCATGGTGACGCACTCTCCTTTAGATGCTGAGTACGCTCACAGAGTAGTGCACTTGTTTGATGGTCAGATTGTATCTGAAAACATCAATGCTAAAGAAGCATTAGTATAATATCTCTTCATACTTATGGCAGTCATTCATTTGCCTATGAATGACTGCCTATTTTTCTAAGACTTGAAAACCTATCTCATGCGAAAACTTATTTTCGGACTACTATCCCTTTGCCTTTTATCTCTATCTGCTCAAGATGAACCTAGAGTTTTGACGCTTGAGGAATGCTTAGATTTTGCAATAGAGAATAACATTTCTCTTAAGAGAGCAAAAAACAATGAGCTAATTGCTGATGCCAATAAGTTTCAAGCTTATATGAATTTCTTACCGTCTTTAAGTGCCAGTATCAATTACGATTACTTTTTTGGTACCTTCTTCGATACAAATGCGGCGAGACAGGTAACAGAGACTACTAATTCATCTAACCCGAATCTATCATCGAATCTTGTGGTATTCAATTTTCTGTCCAACCATCATGGTTTAAATCAAAGAATAGAAGAACAAAAAGCAGCTAGTGCTGGAGTAAAAGGTGCTGAATTGAATGTTAGGGTGAACACTCTTACAGCTTATCTCAATTCTGTTTTAAGCAAAGAAAATTTTAGAATTTCCGAGCAAAGATTAGACTTGTTAAGAAACCAGTTAGAAAGAGAAGAGAAAAGAGTTTCTGTTGGTGTAGGAAGTTTAGATGCTGTTTATAATTTGAGATCTCAAATTTCTAATGAACAATTAAATAATATCAATCTCAAAAATACAGTCGAGTCTTCTCTATTAATACTGCTACAGGCAATGCAGTTAAATCCTGGAGATAATTATGAAGTGGCAGGTATTGATATAGATGAAATAGAGCTGATGTTAGATGCGGATGATTTTGACAATGTTTTGTCAGAAACAATGAGTATTAATCCTGACTTAGAACAAGCAAAGGCTAGCAGAAAAGCAGCGGAGTATATAATGAAAGGATCTTCCGCGAGAAGATTTCCAACTGTATCGGCGTTTGGAAGATTGGGATCCCAGTACTCCTCCAATGGAGCTTTGAACCCAGAGACCGGAACGTTTGAGTCTGATGCCCCACTTTTTGATCAATTGCAGTTCAATGAATTTACTTATGTCAATTTCTCTCTCAATATTCCCATTTTCAATAGATTTCAGTTAAGTCGCGAGTTTCAAGTGAATAGAGTAGGGGTAGCTAATGCAGATCTTGCTTACCAAGAAGCTGAGAATAATGTTACCAATCTAGTTCAGCAAGCTTATCTAGCTATGCTAAATTCTCAAACTACCTATAGTTCAGCCAAAAATAATTTAGAAGCGCAGACCGCTAATTTCGAATTTATCAAGAAACGTTTTGAGACTGGTAATACGGATTTCTATTCTTATTTAGAAAGTTTGAATAATAAGAATAGAGCTGAAGGACAACTTGTTAATGCTCGTTACTCTATCGTTCTTAGAAAGCGAATTCTTGACCTTTATAGGGGGTTATAATTATTCACTACCAAATTCTTCCTCTATTCTATCTATCTCCATAATTAACGGTGCATAGTTGGTTTTTCCTTATTGAAAAGTCAAAAGGAATATTAAAATTCATTGCTATATCAGTTTAACTGATACAATTCAATTGATTTGCCAATGAATAAATAGCGGCCTTTGAGCTTTATAACGACTTTCGTGTCATTTACAGGACTAGTGTATTGCTCAATCACTTGTCCATCATATGGATTGATTATAATGATATCTTGATTGGAG
>JBGCFL010000206.1:0-18596 GCA_045106975.1 Ekhidna sp.
AACCTTTTCTTTCGGCATACCGACTCCTGTATCCTTTATAGAGATCATCACATTATCATTTTCTGACTTACAAGTGATACTTATTTTCCCATTTTCAGTTTTTAATTTTAATGCATTGCTAATCAATTTTTTGAAATTAGTATAAGCCATGTTCTGATCTGGTTTGGTCATGAAATCTTGAACATCTTCGGTTTGTATGTGATATTTTTCAGTTTCGACTGGCTTTCACATGTATTCTTCAACTCTAGGAGGATTTGCTTTGATTCAATTTTATCATGGTTGACAACAAGTCCGTCTTGCTGTTGCATGGACCAGTTGAGTAGGTTGTCAAGCAAGCTAGATAACTGTTTGCTTGACTTATCTACTTCCTCAGCCACTTCTTTTAGAAAGCTCTTATCATCAGTTTGCATAGCGGTTTTTATCATAAAACCAACCCCTGAGAAAGCCGCCATGGGGCCTCTTAAGTCGTGTGAAATAATAGAAAAAAGCTTGTTTTTTGATTCGTTGATCATAGCCAACTCCTTACTAAGAGCATTTTTCTGGCGATAACTTCTATAGATGACAATGGCTAAAACTAGAATGATAAGTAGTATCCCTGCTGTGATGTAACTGATCAATTCTTGATTCTTTCTTTGTACTTCTACTATGTCTAACTCTGTCTGTTTCTGGTTGATCTCAAAATCAGCTCGAAGTGACTCTATTTGCTTTACATTCTCAACGTTGGTGATGCTATCTCTAAACGCATAATAGGTCTTATAAAAGCCTAATGATTTTGTAGATTGATTTTGGGCTTCATACGCGTGAGCTAGCACGTATGCCCCATCACGAATGACCTCTTTCAAAAGATCTTTTTGACCAATATCGAATCCTCTTTTAGCGTAAAAAATCGCATCATCAAGTTGTTCACTCTCAAGAAAAATCTTAGCTAGTTCAACTTCACCAACTGCTGCTATCTGTTCAGAAGCAATTGATCCGTCCGAGGTAAAGTAGTCACTACTACGATTAATTAAGACTTTAGCTGAATCATAATCTTGGTCTTTAGCTAATAACAATGCCAAATTCCCGTTCAACATATGAGACACGTAAATGTTATTAGGATTCTCAACATCAGTATTAAAAGTAATACTCCTTTTGCCAGCCCACATAGCTGAATCATACATTCCTAGATTATAATAAGTCTCCAATAAATTAGAGTTGATCAGAAACTGCTGGGTACTATCGTTTTCAATAGCATATATTTTCAAAGCTTTCTTCTCGAGTAAAAGTGCTTTATCATACTCTTTTTGAGATTTAAAAGAGCTTGCTATGTTTGTGTAGGCAATTGCTTCCCAAACTGGATCTTCAATCTCTTGCGCCAACTCAGCCACTTTGTAGACCGCTTCAATAGATTTGTCAGGATCTCCCGCAAGCCAATGCAGCCTTCCAAGAGTATTGTAAGCCACCATTTCCATTCGCGTAGAATCCAAATCATGAAGAAGTAAGATGCCCTCTTCGAGGTATTTAATTCTTTTTTTCCAAGTGTTTTGACCGCCAAAAGATCTTGAAATGAGGTACTCAATAACCCTCCATCTTTCTAAATCTCTTTCGATATAAACCTCATCGTATAGGTAAAGAAGTGAATCATCTGAGACTCCAGAATAGTCTTTAGGTACGTATTTTTCTGCCCCTTGTCCTAATGCTGAAAATTGTATGAGCATGAAGAATGATATGCTCAACATAAAAAAATTATTCTTCATGCTCATAAATTTAGCCTTTATTTGGCTCTAGCGGTGGGTCTGGGGCAGGAGATGGAGCCCATCCTCCTGGATCAATTGTTAATTCGTCCTTTCCATCTTTTGTTTTGTAGATAATGTCAAAAGCAAAAACCATAGGATTCTCAACAGTTGCCCCCTCCGAATATGGAGTGCCTTGACAATGAATTTGTGTTACATTTTTCGGTTTCTCAGTCCAAATATCTTTCCAATTGCCTTTAACTGGCTTCATACCGGCAATCTTCTTTTTATCTTTCACTTTTATTTTTTCAAGTTGCGTGTCGAGTGAAGAGACCATCCAATTGATCTGCTCACCAACATCAAAACTGAAAACCGTAGTTTCTTCAACCTTTTTAAATTGAGAAGGATCGTCCTCCATCGCAAATTTCAGCTCCCCATCGTAGAGCAAATACATCGTTACTGACATAATAAATTTATTTGGTAATGAAACTCAAAATAAGAAAAGGAAAACAATCTTAGACTGGATTGAAGAAATTTATTATCAAAAGATAATGATTTTCATTACTCTGAAAATTGAAAATCGTAACACCTAGCTATGCTTGAGTAAGCAGGCAATATGATGCCTTACCCAAAAAAGGAATCAACAAACTCTGTCTTGTTAAACACTTGTAAATCATCAACTTGTTCGCCAACACCTATGTATTTAACTGGTATTTTGAATTGATCTGAAATGCCAATGACTACTCCTCCTTTGGCTGTTCCGTCGAGCTTAGTAATTGCCAAAGAAGAAACATTGGTTGCTTTCGTAAATTCTTGTGCTTGAATAAAGGCATTTTGACCTGTACTTCCGTCCAATACTAACATCACATCATGTGGTGCCTCCGGAATGAATTTTTGCACTACGTTTTTTATCTTCGAAAGCTCATTCATCAAATTTACTTTGGTGTGAAGCCTACCCGCCGTATCAATGATAACAACATCGGCGTTTTCTTCTTTGCCTCTTTTGGCTGTCTCAAATGCTACAGCTGCCGGATCGGTATTCATCCCTTTTGAAACAACAGGAACTCCCACTCTATCGCCCCACATGATGAGCTGATCAACTGCTGCGGCTCGAAATGTATCCGCTGCACCCAAGACCACTTTCTTGCCTGACGCCTTAAACTGTGCCGCCAATTTTCCAATGGTAGTCGTTTTACCAACTCCGTTCACTCCTACTACCAAGATGACATAGGGGCCATCCACATTGGGCAAACTGAAATCCAAGACATCTTGTGTATTGTTTTCAGATAGAAGTCCGGCTATCTCATCCCTCAAGATTTGATTGAGCTCGTTTGTATTGAGGTATTTGTCCTTTGCGACACGCTCCTCTATTCTATTGATCACCTTGATAGTCGTTTCTACTCCAACATCAGACGTGATCAATACTTCTTCTAATTCGTCCAAAATACCCGCATCTACAGTGGATTTACCCGCTACTGCTTTGTTGAGCTTAGAAAAAAAGTTAGACTTTGACTTTTCTAGTCCTTTATCAAGTGACTGTTTCTTGTCTTTGGAGAATAAACTTTTCAAACTCATAATGATATTTGGTTTAGTGGTGATCTAAGATAAAAAAAGCCATCCCGAAAAATCGGAATGGCTTTCATCTTTTAGGATTTAAGATTTTTACTTGGCAAGTGTGTCTTTGACATCACCTTCCAATACCATTTCCTCACGGTAAGAGTATCCGCCATTCTCATTCTTGATCGCTTTGATCACTTTGGCGTACTTTGCTCCACCTGGTTGCTTTAGAGTTGCTACTACTTTCTTTGCCATGGTTACTTAATTTCTTTGTGCATTGTATACTTTCTCATAACCGCATTGTATTTCTTCAACTCAATACGATCAGGAGTATTTTTTCTATTCTTGGTAGTAATATACCTACTTGTTCCTGGTAAACCAGTCGCTTTGTGCTCTGTGCACTCAAGAATTACTTGTACTCTGTTGCCTTTCTTTGCCATTATTTCTTATTCTTTTCCAAAAAACACCTTCGCAATGATGCTGTGGTTTTTAAAAGGAGTGCAAATGTAGAAACTTTTAATGAATTAGCCCGAAAAATTCAGGACTTAATCAAATAAGAATACATTGTATCCATTTTTCAGCTTTGCATCAGATCTAATACTGATTTGACATATTGCAAAACTGACAAATATGAAACTTAATCCTCATCTAACGATGGCAACACAAACGCATCCAGTGCACTTGACTGCTTCATCAGTTTCTCAATTTCATCACTCTTTCTAGGAGCTAGGTCAGAAAGTAATTCGTTACCATCTTCGGTTATCAGAATACAATCTTCAATTCTCACAGCTATTCCCCACCATTTTTCATCACACTTTGCTCCTTCTGGGATATAAATACCTGGCTCAATTGTAATCGCCATTCCTGCTTCTAAGAACTCATAATTTCCTTTATCATGAACATCCAAACCTATATGATGTCCCAATCCATGAGGATAGTAAAGATGTCTTTCGTCAACACTCTCTATAATACCTAGTTCAACCAACCCCTCGTTGATGATCTTTTTAGCTATCGCCTCATTCAAATCTCTAGCAATGTTTACGCCTGGCTTTGCCGCTTTGATTGCTTCATTTTGTGCTTTATATACCAAATCATAAATGGCTTTTTCTTCTTTTGAGAATTTACCATCAATAGGGATAGTTCTCGTCACATCTGCAGTGTAGCCATGATACTCCGCTCCCAAATCCATCAAGATCATTTTATCACTACTAATCTCAGGCTTGTAATTTTCTATATAATGAAGGATACATCCGTTGTTCCCCTCACCTACAATCGAAGGATACCCTTCATATTCTGCTTGGTATTTTTTGAAAACAAACTCATGCAAACCCTGAACCTCTAATTCACTCATGCCTGGCTTCATCGCTTTCATTACTTCAGCTTGTGCTATACAGGAAATGTCTACCGCCTTTCTTAAAAGAACTAGTTCTTCTTCGGTTTTTATTCCTCTCAAGTCTTTCATGATTTGATCCAAAGATTTCACATCCAAATTAGGAGCAGCAGATTCTATGGTAATATCACCTTCTGTTGGATAGCCTATTTTTTGTTTGAATGAGCTAATCAAATCATATAAATCTCCTTCTGTTCTCGTGTCTCTTACGTCATTGAAAAAGTCATAAAACATCACCTTGTCAAACGTAGAGAAATCCAGATTATATGCTTCAAAGTCTGTGTTGTTAAAAACACTATTCAGCGCTAGTTTCTCTTGAACTCCGCCGATCCCCATTCTTCTACCTGTCCACATTTCAGCCATGGCATTTCTAGGTTGAATGAAAATTACTTCATCATATTTGCCTTCTGGTCCTTCTTGTTCTTCTTTGAAAATCAACAATACTGCGTGTGGCTCTCTGTATCCTGTCAGGTAAAAGAAATTGGGATCTTGATGGTATATAAAATCCACATCGTTTGCTCTGTTTCTAACTGGACTCGCAAAAAATACTGCCACAGAATTTGCAGGCATTTTTTCTTTTACCAATTCTCTACGCTCTTTGTGAAATTCACTAGATAGAAAATCTGTAGGTTCATTTTGTGCAAATACCAACGCACTCGAAAGAGATAAGAATAAGATGAGAAGCTTTTTCATATTGTAAATACTTGTTATTAAATCTTAAAGATAAGATGCTTGATAGGAAGTCCTTCATTTTTTTTACTTAGTGAGCGAATTCCTCTTTGAGTGGTTTTGATAGAAATCCATTGATTTGATCAATTGTGATATGAACGCCACATCTTTCCCTAATATCTTCGGATATTTGCAACATGGAGAGCAAGCGACAAGTAAAGTATGGACGTCAGTTACAGAAAGACCTGGCTGAGATTTTTCAAAAAGATCCTAATCACTATTTTGGTTCTAGCTTAGGGACTATCACTGAAGTAAATGTCTCGCCAGATTTAGGTTTAGCAAGAGTGTACTTGAGCATATTTCCTATTAATCAAGCAGAGAAAGTGTTCGATCATTTGAATGACATAAAAAGTGAAGTTCGTTTAAAGCTTGGGAGGAAGATAGGAGGTCAAGTACGCATTGTTCCCGAGATCGCTTTTTTTCATGATGACACAGAAGAGAAAGCTGGCAAAATTGACAATCTCATTGATAATTTAAATATCCCACCTGCACCAGCAGAAGAGGAAGAATGAACCTCCCCTTTTTTATAGCGCGCAAATATTTCCTATCAGGTAAGAAGAAGAACTTTATTAATGTCATTTCTATCATATCTATGATAGTAGTGGCAATCGGCACCATGTGTCTCATTATTGCTCTTTCTTTTTTCAATGGCTTGGAAGGATTGCTTCGTTCCATGTATGGGAATTTTGATCCGGATGTAATCATTAAACCTGCCACAGGAAAGTCTTTTGCCTTTGATGCCGATATGTATGCGGAACTAGAAAAAACGGATGGGGTATTGGGTGTAACCGAAGTGATTGAAGATCATGTGCTGGTTCGCTATAAAGAAGCACAACGAGTAGCTAGAATGAAGGGAGTGAGTAGGGCTTTTGATAAATATAGTGGAATAAAACAAGCAGTAGTTGCTGGCGATTTCGCTTTAGTTCGAGATAGTATTGGCTATGCCTTGCTTGGCAGAGGTGTTCAGTATGACCTTTCACTCAGTCTTAAAAATGATTTCTACTCAATGCAACTATACTATGCAAAGGACATTGATCCAGGAGTAGTCAATCCTCAAAAGATGTTCAACATTCTGCCAATTGTGCCTGGGGGCGTTTTCGCTATTGAGAAGTATTATGATGAAAATTTTGTTTTCGTACCAATAGAGTTTGCAGAAGATCTACTTGGCTACCAAGGAAGAAGATCTTCTTTTGAACTTTACCTTGAGGATGGAATGAACCACGAAAGCATGAAAGAGCAACTACAACTTCAGTTAGGAGATGCTTTTTTAGTACAGACAGGAGATGAACTGCACAGTAGTTTATACAAAGTGTTGAAAATTGAAAAGCTGTTCATCTTCGGTATCCTTGCTGCCATTATAGGAATAGCTTCAGTGAATATTTTCTTCTGCTTGACTATGCTCGTAATAGAAAAAAAGAAAGATATCTCTGTGCTAATAGCTCAGGGAGCCTCCTCCTCTTTGGTACGTAGGATTTTTCTCTTCGAAGGATACATTATTGCTTTTACTGGAGCCATTATTGGGCTGTTCCTAGGGTTAGCTCTGAGTTTCTTACAACAAGAATTTGGCTTCATAGGTATGGGCATGGATTCGGCTGTTGTCAGTAGCTATCCTATTAAAGTAGAATGGCTAGATGTACTTCTTACTGTTTTAGCAATTGTCATCATCACCGTTTTAGCCTCGGTAAAGCCAGCCATAAAAGCAGCTAAGTCTTTTTCTGTAGGTTCACTTTAAGCCCTTTTATTTCAGTCAGGGCTGTGAACAAGCAAGAATGATATGCCTTATGATTTGAGTTTTTTAAGTGCCAATTTTATCCGTCAAATAGAGTAAATTTCCTTATTTTCGAAGATTATACTATTTAAAAAATTTGTGAAAGTATCTCCCGAAGAACCGTTTGAATTAATCTACTCGCTATACGAGCATGAGTACCTTGGCTACCTCATCGAATCCTTTGTGGTTCAGCTCAATGAAAAGGGACAACTGTCGTATTCTCATCAAAATATCTCTTCTAAGAATGCTGAGGAGTTTGGTTCCAAGCTAGATGAAAATGACTATCAGATCATTAAGCTGATGGACGAAATACAGCATGATCACATCGCTCATCATTTTCAGAAGAAGAAAGAAAAACCAGATCTATTCTTCGTGAGAGTTTTTCATGAGGTAAATGGCGACCCTCTTTTACAAAAGGAGATCGCTAGTTATATAGAGAGACGAAGAGCTCAAATACTGGCACTGATCAAGGGAAAGAGGGTGTTTGAAATGGGGAAAGATGGAGAACCAACTTGGCAAGAAATAGAAGTGATGGACGAGCCAGCAACTGTGCTCTTTCATTTTAGAAAAAACGAAGACAACACACATTACTTTCCAACCATAAAGCTGCACGGAGAAAAGGTAGAATTCATCAACAACGGAAGCTACATATTATGCAAAGAGCCAGGATGGATGGTTGCTCAAAACAGACTTTTTACTTTTAAAAAGAACGTGAGTGGTGGCAAATTGAAACCCTTCCTGAAAAAGAAATTCATCCTTATTCAAAAGGAGATGGAAGAGACTTATTATCAAAAATTTATCGCTCCGCTGATCTCTGAATTTGACGTTTATGCAAAAGGGTTTGAAATAAAAACGTATCGCCCTACTCCTACTCCGAAAATCACGGTAAGCGAATTGCAGACATCTAGAAATACCACTCTTTTTGGTGATGATGGAGAAGCGCAAATAGACAATGACAAGCTTTTACTAGAGCTTTCTTTTAACTACGAACAGTATAATTTTCAAGCGGACAAGCTGAGTAAAGTCAGTGTTTCATTAGAAAAAAAGAATGATGAATATATCTTTCATAGAGTAAGTAGGGATCATGATGGTGAAAAAGACATTATTCAAAACCTTACTACTAGTGGGCTGCCTATTAAAAATTCCAGAATAACATTACCAAAGGCAAAGGCATTTGATTGGATAGGTCAGAATCGTTCCATGCTTAAAGACTTCATCATTACTCAAAATCAAAAAGGGAAAAAATTCTTCGTTGGGGAAACGACCATTGATCTTGAAGTGAGCGAAGGTGTAGATTGGTTTGATCTTAAAGCCAAAATCAAGTTCGGTGAGTATGAAATTCCCTTTTCGGAAATACGTCAATGTATTCTAAAAGGGAAAACGGAAGTACAGCTACCCAATGGTGAAATTGGTGTGATTCCCGAATCTTGGATCACACGATACAAGGATTTATTTGCTTTTTCTTCTAATGAAAATGGCGAAGTGACCTTGAATAAAATTCACGTGTCATTGGTACAAGAATTGAAAGACGGGGAACATGCAAAAGTGACCATGGATCGCAAGTTGGAAAGGCTACTGTCTTTTGATGAAATCCATGATCACAAAGTACCCACCTCCTTCGATGGAGACTTGAGGCCTTACCAGCTAGCTGGATACAACTGGCTTAGGTTCCTAGATGATTACAACTTTGGCGGCTGTCTAGCCGATGATATGGGGCTTGGTAAAACCATCCAAGCATTAGCACTTTTACAACATCAAAAAAATGAAAGTCCAGATAGCACTTGCCTATTAATAATGCCAACCTCTCTTTTGTACAACTGGGAGATGGAAGCCAAAAAATTCACTCCAGATCTTAAAATTCTCAACTATACTGGCATCAATAGAGATAAAAGAGCAGATCGATTTGCTAAATATGATGTAGTGATTACTAGTTATGGCACTACTAGAATTGATATTGACATTCTATCCGAATTCTATTTCAACTATATCATCTTAGATGAATCGCAGGCCATTAAAAATCCTGACTCACTGATTTCCAAAAAAGTAAGGCTACTTAAGTCAAGGAGAAAATTGATTCTGACTGGTACTCCTATTGAAAATAGTACGCTTGATTTGTGGTCTCAAATGAGCTTCTTAAACCCTGGCCTTCTTGGTAATGAAGCCTATTTCAAAAAAGAATATCTCATCCCTATTGAAAAGAAAGGTGATGAGTTAAAAACTCAAAAACTAAACACCATTATCAAACCATTTCTTCTCAGAAGGGATAAAAGTCAGGTGGCCAAAGACCTTCCAGAAAAAGAAATCAATGTCAGGTACTGCACTATGACAGATGATCAGCGTGAGGTCTATGAAGAGGAAAAGAATGCATTCAAGAGTAAAATATTAGATGTTTTAGAGTCGGATGGTATTTCTAAATCTCATATTATCCTTCTTCAGGGCTTGACTAGGTTACGCCAAATTGCCAATCACCCAAAGATGACAAAAGAAGAGTATGGCGGAGATTCAGGAAAGCTAAAAGAAGTCACCTACATGCTGAAAAACTCGATTTCAAAAGGGCATAAGGTGTTGATATTTAGTCAGTTTGTAAAGCACTTGAAGATCATGTCTGACTACTTAAAGTCTGAGTCTATCCAGTTTTCTTACCTCGATGGGTCTACAAAAGATAGGCAGGCTCAAGTGGAGAACTTTCAAGAAAATGATGATATACCTGTATTCTTAATTTCATTAAAGGCTGGTGGCACTGGATTGAATCTTACAAAAGCGGATTACGTCTTTCTATTGGACCCGTGGTGGAATCCAGCGGTAGAGGCTCAAGCAATAGATAGAGCCCATAGAATTGGACAGACAAGGACTGTTTTCGCGTATAAATTTATAACTAAGGATACGATAGAAGAAAAAATTCTTAAACTACAAGGACATAAGCAAAAACTGGCTTCAGATCTAATTACGATAGAAGAAAGCTTTGTGAAAAGTTTATCGCAACAAGATATTAAGGATCTGTTTGATTAACTTCTCGTCCTTTTAATAAGGGTGAGATTTTAGTGAGATTGTTAGAATGAATGTAATCAATACATACAAAAGATTTTATATGAGAAATCCAATCATCACATTGATTGTATCCATTCTATTAATAAATGCGAGCTTCTGTTCAAGTGCCTCGGGTCAAAGGGAATTTGGATTCAAAATGCCTAATAAGACTAAGCAAATCCAAATTCCATTTGAGATGCATAATAATTTGATTGTGATTCCTATTACTATCAATGAATTTCTTACCCTCAAATTTATCGTTGACACAGGAGTAGAAACTGCTATACTCACAGAAAAATTGTACGCTGATCTGCTCAATTTAAATTATCTCCGAGAGATCATCATTGCTGGGCCTGGAATTGTTGATTCCATTGCAGCTACTGTTGCAAACGACATTACCTTCTCACTTCCGGGTGGGATATTTGGTGAAAACATGAACCTTTTAGTTTTAAAAGAGGACTACTTAAAGCTTTCCGAAAACATAGGAGAGAATGTTCATGGAATTATTGGTTATGACATTTTCAGTCGGTTTGTAGTAAATATCGACTATGACGAACAAGTCCTCACTCTGACAAAACCAAGTTCATTTAAAAAACCAAGAAGAGCGGCAGAACTGTCGATAGGCATAGTAAATAGGAAACCATTCTTGAATGCAACAATTACTCAAAGTGACAAAAAAGCTAGCCTAAATATGATGGTAGATACAGGTGCTAGTCATGCTGCTTTGATAGACTATTCTCAAATCAACAATATCCCATTGCCACAAAAGAAAATAGAGACCCAACTTGGAAGGGGAATAGCTGGAGAAATCCCCGGCTACATAGGCAGAATGGATTCTCTAGAAATAGATGACTTTGAATTTAATGATATGCTAGTTTCTGCCCCTTTTGAAGGAGCGTATAACAAAACCATCAAAAGAGGAGCAAGGATTGGCACATTTGGCGGGGAGCTTTTGCATCGATTCAATGTGACATTTGACTACTCAAAGAATAAGATGTATTTGAAAAAAAGTGCTTCTTATGGTAAAGCTTTTGAATTTGATATGAGCGGATTAAGTCTTAATTCAATAGGAGATAATTTAGACACTATGAAAGTTGTAGACGTGAAAGAGGGTAGTCCAGCATACAAAGCAGGCATAAGAGAAGGTGATGTGATTTTATCAATGAACAATAAAAACCTACGCAACAACACGCTTTCTGAAATATACACACTGCTTCAGAAAAAAGATAAAATGAAAATTAGATGCAAAATCTTAAGGGACAATGAAAAAATTAAAACGAAATTTAGATTAGCTCGAATGATCTAATAGCCCAACTCATTTCCTTTTCCAAGACATTCATCATGCTCCTTCAATTCTCATTAACAAATCAATCCTATTGACTGATGCTCCAAAAAACCATGTTGGGGCTAGTAAAAACATACTATATACATGAAAAAGCCTGTGAAGAATAACTCCACAGGCTTTCCTTTTTAAGGAGAACTAGGCCAACAAGTTACAGGTATAGTCGTTTTATTAGTCCATCACCATCACTCGGTAAGTGACTACATTTTCATTTCTACTAGTGCGGTCATAGAACCTTAGTAAATACACTCCGTGCTCAAACGCGCTTACATCTATTCTCAAATTTCCATTAAATCCGCTATTCAAATCTTGCGACCATTTTGTGTTACCTGATAAGTCAACTAGTTCTGCAACTACATCTCTAGATTTCAAATGACGATAACTAATGTTTAGATTTTCACTTGAAGGATTAGGATAAATTTGTAGGTCTTTAAAGTAATCTAGAATTACTCCTAACACCACATCTATCGTAACTTCAATTCCATTCTCCGATGCAAAAGCTTCTAATTTGAAGTCTGTATTACTAATACCTGCTTCGCCTACTTCAAATTCAACAAATGCCGCTTCATCTAATGGAATACCTGGGTATTCTACGAAGAAACGATATATTCCAGATGGTAAAAAGTCAAACTGAAATTCTCCATTTTCATCCGTCTCTCCATATGCCACTAACTCAAATTCATCATCAGTTGTACGTCCTCCTGTTCGTTTTCTACGAAGACCACATTTTCTTTTTGCCGCTCTTCTTCTCGCATCAATTCTACCTTCGCTTTCACCAAAATCTTCCTCCATCAATACATCAAGAGTCCCATCACCATCTCCCTCCTTAAAGTCTTCTGGAACATCCGTCATTTGAAGCTGGATTGCTTCATCTGTTCTGAAAAATACAGTATCTGCCTTGTCCCACTCAACTACATCTGGGTCTTTTGCATAGTAGCTTGGTATATACTTCTCAGGGTCCGAAGCTGCTGCCATAATATAGTTGCCAAGAACTACATCTGGGAATATAAATGTGCTTGAAACATCATTGACGATTTCTAGTGTATCAAAACCTGTTGGAAGTTGTGTGGTCTCCATCAAGTAGCCGTCTAATGTTTCTGGAATTAAAACTCCATCACTATTTCTCACCTCTACGGTCATGTCTGCAATGGCATAAACAAGTTGAGGATCAACATCAATAGTTAGTCCTGGAACTAGTTCATTCGTCACTTCTACTCTGAAGGATCCCATATTATCGTAGTTGATACCTATAATGTCTAGGCTAGCTCCATTTACACTAAAGTCAGCACCCGTAATAAGTACCTCTGCACTTTCATTTCGATACCATAAATATTGATTGGATGATCCACCAACTATCGTACTCAAACTATAGTTGTTCGTATACCTTATCTCAGTAGGATCTACAGAAGCTTCTACAAATTGAACACTCGCTTGATTAGTATAGTCTAGAGTAGAAATACTAGCCACTGGTTCCAAGTCATCAAATTCAAGAATATTTCCCGACACATTTAAATCGGCTATTGCTGTTCCTGAAAAATCCATAAGACCAGTGATCTGATTATCCGACAAATTCATTTCAGTTAATGCTGATAATCCACCAGTTGCTTCTCCTTCAAATGGATGTGACATTGCTCCTATTGCACCAACATTAGAAATATCAACACTCTCTACTCTAGTTCTGTTATCATCTAAGCTCACTCTATCCCAATCTCTAAGTCGTGCAGTTTCCCAATTCACAGGGGTACTCCAACTACTCCCAACTAAGTCATTATAAATCTGAATAAGTGCGGATGAGTCTGCCTCTGTTTCAGAGTCAATTGTGGTAACGACTGATACCGTATTAGAAAAATCTGAAAGAGTTCCTTGCTGGTCTGCTGTTACTCGATAAAAGTACTTCTGCTTAAAGTCCAACCCCTGAATTTCTAAAAAAGTATCCGTTGACTCTAGACCCTCTTTTCCATCAACAAATGTGGCAAAATCAGATACGGTCGAAACATCTACCAAATAGTTGTCTCCACCAACATTACTCCAACTGGCTGTAAAAGAAACTGAAGTAACATTTGTCGCCTCGTTAGCTACTGGATCTCCTCCTGATTGAACTATACTAAAAAGCCCTTCACTCTCATCACTAATTCCTTGAGTTGTATTTACCACTTGAATTACATTATCAGCTCCTACTTGATCAGGAACAGTCCAATCGAATGCCCCATTATAGGTTGCAAAAGTGCCATCACCTATAAGCGAGTAACTACCACCCCCATCAGTGCTTAAATTGATCTCAATTAAGTCTTCATCTGGTACATTTTCAGTTGTCCATGTTATCTGAAATACTTGCCCCACATTCAATTCTTCTCCTCCAGACGGAGTACTAACCGTAATAGTTCCTACTCCTTGAGGATTCGTCCAATTTATAGTTCCTAACGATCCTGGATTATCAAAATCGGGTCCTCCAAAAGAACCTCCATAGTTGTCAAAAGTGATAATTTGGTCTATACCATCGTTAATAGTCACATTAGCAGTAGGTCCTGATTCGAATATAATCCCATCATAAGTAACTCCATCATACCCCTCACCAAAAGTGATATAGGATACGCCTAATCCATTTGTGAATGTGACATCAGTGAGAGATGCTGTCCCACCAAGCAGACTTATTCCTAATCCTCCTATTTCAGAAATAGCAGTCCCATTTAATAAAATCGATCCCGAACTATTTAACATAGTATAAGCATCTGATGTAGTGGCTCCTTTTATAGAAGAAGTTCCCGTTATTGATATACTGCCACCATCATTTGCAAAAACAGAGCCTGATCCAAATGTCAGTTCACTATCTATCACTGTCAATGTTCCTCCCGTTAAGTTAATCCCTCCTGTTCCTGAGAAATTAGCTGAGTTGAGATTCACATCACCAGAACTAATATTGAGAAGTTGATTTTCAGCAAAAATTAAACTGTTAGTGACGTCAAAGCTTCCTGATGGGATGCTTACCATTGTAAGCGGTACATCGGCTACCATAGAGAAATTAACAGTCTTATTAACTTCAAATCTTCCTCCTACATCAAAGTTCAAAATATCAGCAGCTTCGAAAGTCCAATCGCTACCAAGATTAATAGCATTGGTCCCAAGGTTGACTGTAGATGCAAAACCACCCGAAGTAAAATCGCCTTCATAGTTAAAGTTAGACTCAAGATTTAGTGTGACTGCCTTTTGAAAAGTTACATTATTAAAATCACCACCACTTATGGAATGACTAGTTCCATTTAAAAAAAGAGACCATCTTTCTGTCGAAGAAATAGATCCATTATTAATAAAGTCTGAAGACCCAATCATGGAAAGTCCTCCTCCATTGGTGAAGGATAATGATACTCCTGTTTCAATATGCAAAGAGTCTGAAATCGACATATTATCTGATGCCAAGTAATCAATAATTTTAGTGCCAGTTCCCCCGAAAATAAGATTATCATGAGATATATCTCCTTCTTGAGAATACGTCTGTGATCCTCCATCCATATACAATGTGCCTCCATTTGGTAAATATGTATTTCCTGACAAGGCTGAAAAACGACCTACTACGTGAATATCATTACCATTGAGATCAAAAGAACCTGTCGCTGATAAAGTTAGTGCAAGTACCGTATCTGTAGCTACGTTGAGAGAAATGGAGTTTTTGACAACTACACTGTCACTTCCTGTTGGTACAACACTTGATGACCAGACACTTGGATCATCCCAGTTTCCATCTGCAATGGACTCTACTAATGCTCCAGACAAAACTTCAATTGTTTGTGTTTGATAGTGACTCCAAAGGCCTGACTCTTCCTGTGCACGAAAATGTACCGTATGCGTTCCTGGACTAAGACTAGAAGCACTAAGACTCACAGTTTCATTTAATGCTGCCGCAGGAGTAGAACCTGTTGTTACCAATCCTTCTCCAACTCCAGGATCTGCATCGAAAAAGTATTCTAAAGCTACTATATCCTCAGATCCACCTTGTGTATTAGCCTCTATATATATGGATTGTGAGGTATAAGGTCCCCATGCTCCATTTTCCAGTTTACCTCGCAGATAAAGAGTATGAAAGCCTAATGATAATTCAGTAGTATTTATGGATTCCATAGGAACCGTAACATCTTGTCCTTGAGCTATTGAAATAGGTATCCCTGCACCTTCGCCTGGATCGGTATCAATGAAATACTCCAATTGATCGATGACTACTACATCCGCAAGACCTACCGTGGACTCAACATATACAGTGGTTGTGGTATAGGGACCCCAAGAGCCATTAGCTAACTTGCCTCTCAAATAGATATTGTGAAAACCTACGGAGAGACCAGATAAATCCAACGATTCTACTAAAGAAACATCTGAACCAGAACCTATAATGGGAGTCCCTAGTCCAACTCCAGGGTCAGTATCCACAAAATATTCTAATCTATCTATCACTACAACATCACCAACACCAACCGAAGATTCAATGTATATAGTCTGCGATGTATATGTTCCCCACTTACCCGTCTCATCTTTTGCTCTTAGGTATAAGTTATGAAATCCTTCACTTAATCCAGCTGTATTTAAGCTTTGAGTGGGAATGGAGATCTCCGAAGATAATGTAACATCTACCTGAGTACCGAGACCTTCCCCAGGTTCAGAATCAAAGAAATATTCTATCTCAGTAATATTTGCATTGGCAACAATTGACTCTTCTTGCAAAAAAGATCCGCTTACCAAAATACTTCTCACACCATTGGCATTCACTACCTCTGCAGAGAAGTTATGCATTCCTAAAGAAAAAGCTGATGTGCTCAGCGACACCACCTCATCTATGGTTGTGGATGCAGTAAATCCGCTAAAGTTTTGAACATCTACTTCACTCCCCTCTTGAAAAATCGATATTGAAATCTGGTTAATAACCAAATCTGAATTTGCTTTCACTCCTATTTCCAAATTAGAAGAACTATTGGATGCAGTTGAGTAATTCAGTCCTGTTATTTGTGGGATAGATGGCAATCCAGAAAAAACATAAGCCTGTACTGATTGACCTGCTTCAAAGCCAAAAGCTCCTGATTCTCCGCTTTCTTCGGAAGAGGTCAAAGCAGATGAGCCTGCCTGAAGTTGAAAAAATTGATCACCCGACTTATCTGTAGAAAATAATAAGGCCGATCCTACATCCACCTTATTTCCAAATTGACCATCTAGGATAACTGCCGGAGTTTGAGTTACCAAATCAGCATTGACTATGCAATTATTCACAGTAGCAGTATCTAAAGAGAGATTGCCATCGTAAAAAGTCACATAAGAAAGCTGTGCTTCTACTCCTCCCGTTACCGTAAGCGCATTTGCTGTACTGGAAATATTGAAAATAGAGTTACTTATACTTACACCTGATCCTTGAACTGTCAGAGTAGCGCTGAAATAAGATTTCTCAAAAGAAATGTCCGTTATGGATGCTCCAATTGTAGTATTTCCACTGATAAAACAACTCACAAACGAAATATTACTCTCGCTGAATGAAATTGAATTAGTCGTAATACCTATCAACTGTGATGATGCCGCTCCTGCATTTATTGTCACGCTACCAAATGTAGCTGACGGCTGGTACCCTAAACTTTGACCAAAAAATCCATTCCCAATTATAACTCGAGGTGAATTTATGGTTACGTTCCCATAGCTGGCAGCACTGCCCACTACATATATTGTATCTCCCGTGGTAGAGTTGTTAAAGGCATCCGTAAAAGTTGTATAGTCGCCTTGACCGGATTGGTCAAGTACTACAACCGACGCAAATGCACTTAAACCAATCAAGAAGATACTTATTGATAATAAGATTCTCATGATGGTTATATTAATTTCCTGTTACTTCGATAGTAGCGTCTGCATTTTGTCCCTGTGTAATATTTGACGGAACAATAAATCTACGAACCACAGGAAGCACTGATCCAGATAATTTGAATGGAGATGTCCCTCCAGAAACTCCGAGACTTGTACCATCAGTTCCAGCATTCTCACCAGGAGAACTCACACTCATGTTTGGATCCATTGTGTAGTCATACGTTATGGTACCAATGGTCAAATTTTCAAAAATTGGATTAGTAGAGTCAATATTGCCGTCGATACTAATATTTGAACCCGCAATTGCTGAAAATGCATAGTCAGTAGAAATATTATTTTGATAAACAACGTTAATGGCGCTATTCGAATGCGCTCCAGGGTATCTGCCAAGAAAGATATTATTCTTAACTAAGCAATTATTAAGAGAGAAAAATGCACTCTGAGAAGAAGATCCGAGAAAAAGATTATGATCGAATACTGCACCTCCTGTTGTGACACTCGGACCATAGTAATTAAATGGAGTACTTATTGAAGAAAATATATTATTGGTTATCATGATGTTAGCTTGATTCGCAACAGAAAAAGTTATCGCAGGTACATTAACTTGATTCTGAATAATATTTTGTCTTATCAAAATATTTGTTAGACTTGAAATGGAAGTTGAATTGATGTAGTTGATTCTGCAATTTTCTAGGACCACATCAGATAAAGAACCAGCTGTTCCTCCAAAAATGAATTGACCTGTAATTTCTAGTCCAATCACTTTGCTTCCACTAGCTGCAGGCTGAACAGTTACATTTCCAACCTTACTAGTAAATGGAATTTCCATATCAGGGTTAAATCCTACACCTATAACCGTTAATTGTTTATTCAAAATAACATTACCATAAGAAGTAGAACTTGGAATAATTAGCAATGTATCTCCTACAGTTGCATTAGTAACAGCTACTGTTAAGCTCGCTTCCACTCCTGATGGAGCGTTTCCATTGTTGTCTACAGTAATTACAGTTGCTCCTCCAATGAGTGTAGTGACTGCAAAAGCGATTGATAGGATATGTTTTTTCATGACTTTAAAATTTATTTGTGTGCTCTTATTCTGAATTTAACCATAAAGTTATGTGAGCGCTGAAGAGTAAACTATACCGTGATCACGGTATATGTGTAGGTCTAAAGTCGTATTTTGAGTAAAAAAACAATTCTCCAACCTTAATTGGTGGATAGTAGAAACGAAGAAAGGCAGCCGAT
>JBGCFL010000207.1:0-16512 GCA_045106975.1 Ekhidna sp.
AGAGGTGGCCAAAGCATATGATGCAGCTTGTACTCCTGATTTCTATCTCTTTGACGAAGATATGAAATGTGTTTATCGAGGAAGATTTGATTCAAGCACTCCTGGAAACGCAGAACCAGTGTCAGGTGATGATTTGGCTCAGGCAATGGAATTACATCTAGATGACGAGCCTCCCTTGGAAGTACAGTTACCAAGTATGGGATGCAATATTAAGTGGAAAGAATAACATCACGGTTTAATTTCTTTTAGTATCCTCTTTCTAGAGTGATGATCAAAATCATCTCAAACACTCCAAACTAACCATACATTGATAATACTTTCTTTTGAAAGATTATAAGTAATTTGGCAATACACAAAATCTGTCTCTAAAAGCATTTAGCTACCAAATATTTGGTCTTAAGAGTGTTGCCTCTGGAATCTAAGTTATTCTCTATGAGATGGAAAAATCATTAATTGATCAATGATGTAATCATATTTTCAATTTGTTGTGCTGTTGATTATTTTTCTTAAATGATATTTGAGCATCATCCGCCCAGCCCAGCACTGAAAGAATTGGTCAAAGAGATTTGGATTTATGAAAATGATGATCCACTACCCTTTGCACAAAAGGTGATTCCTGATGGATATAGTGAGATTATCATTCATTATGGAGATCCTTACAGGATTAAAAATGGGCAATGAATGGGATTTGCAATCTTCCATCTTATTTTCTAATCAGATCAGTCAATATTTTTTTCTAGAAAACACCGGCAAATCATGTTATCTCTGCTGGTGAGCAGAAAATAGGATTTGTTCTTAAAAAATTAGACTGACTCCATTTTTAGGCGTCTAGAAAGAGCTTTTCTAATAATTAACTCAGCCACAACTAGATTGAGTACCCACGAGACCCAAGCGTCAATTCGATAAACGATTATAAAGTCTAATTGAAAACCAAAGAGCAGCAACGGCAACCATAATCGAAAGGTGACTCCAGCTAATGTCAGCGCATAGCTTCTGATCATCCATTGTTGATGTTGCTCTACATCCCTTTTTCTTATGGTGGTATAGGCTTTTACAGTCGTAAACATCCAAGCGATGGCCATCAATGAAAAACCTATCTTAGCAATAAGTCCACCGTTAGCCAATACTGCCATATAAAACCCTGCAATAGAGCTGAAAAATATAGACATCAAGTAGATTTTACCAAGTGTTCTATGTAAGGCTATATTCTTATTTCTAAGTTTTTTCAAAAACTGAGGCCACCCAATAAGCAATGCAACTCCTCCCAACAGTATATGAGTATAGAATGCCCCATACCATAACAATCCTGGTGTGAAGATGCTCTTTTTCATGCTTATAAATCCTTCTTCTGCGTCTGTGAAAAGAAATGAGAATGGATAAAGACCAATGATTATAATCAGGATTATCAGAAGTATTCTAATTGTTTTTTTTACTTTCATCTTAATATGTATTTATGATTTTCTCTGGGCTAATTACTCAGTTATTGAAATACTTTGTTGAGCTTCTGGGAGAAGTTGCATTTTCACCCAATTAAATTCTGGTTCAACTGCTAGTGCTTTCTGATATACGACGATTGCCTTTCTTGTCTGACCTGTTCGCATATAAGACTTACCTAAAAAAGCCAATGCATCCAAGTACATCCACTCGTCAGTTCTGTTCGTGCTTTCAAAAAGATCAATTGCTATCAGGTAATTTTGAATGGCTTCATTTACATCTCCACCAAAAATTTTAGGCGCGAAGTACTTAGACCCAGCATACAATTGCATCACAACCGGTGATTGATCATCAAGCTCCAATGCATCACTCATTCTGCCCAAACTTTTAGGCCCGAGATAGACACCTTTCATTGGGCTATCTGAAATTTGAAAACCCATGATGAATGAAGAAACGGCCAAAGGTTCAGCCCATCCTTCATCTTCATCAATAAGTTGATCTAATAGATCATGTGTGAGAGGCACATAATCATCAAACAAATCGTCATTGCCTGTATACAAACTGAGAGCTACTAGGCCATAATGAGACAATGCCAATTCAAAGCTCTCACTGTTGTCTCCCACTTCAGGTCTGATAGTCTTATTTTCCACAATGGTTTTCCATTGATTTAAATCACTAGCTATATATGCCTTATAGGATTGTTCTTTCAAATCTTGAGCAAACAACCGTGCTTGAGAAGTGAGTAAAAAAGCGATTAAAAAGGCTAAGACTATTCTATTCTTCATGTCCATGTATTTTAGATTTTTGATCATTATTTGACCAAACTTATATGGACTCAGAGGCTTAATTGTCTCTGCTTGTAATCTGACACCAATTAGTTTTACTAGTTTAAGCTTCTGCTAAAACAGCTTTAAAGTATTGAGAAGGGGTTTTCCCTGTATGCTTCTTAAAATACCTATTGAAAGACGACTTGGAGTTAAAGCCACAGTCATAAGCAATCGCCATTAAGGTCAACTGGTGATTTTCCTTGACTACAATACGGCGTTTAAACTCTTCTACCCGATAGGTATTGACAAAATCAAAGAAATTTTTCTTCTCCTTTTCGTTAATTATCTGAGAGAGATAATTTGGATGTATTCCCAATTCTGCTGCTAAATCATTCAACGAAAGTTCGTGCTTTCTGTAAATAGATTCTACAGTTATCAATTTCAACAAACTGTTATATGCATCATCTGCCTTTTGATCTGTCAATCCTGATTTCGCATATTTTTCACTTTTCTTTTCTTCTAAAATAGAATTCTCTAAAGCTGCCTTCCTTCCACTAAAAATATCTTTCTGTTGCACTCCGAAAAATCCAATCAGAATGATGAATCCAGATACTCCCATGAATATGTATGCTACTTGATTTGTCAAAAAAATAATGGCCCAAATCGTTCCTATTCCAACCGTCATCAATCGCAACCATTTTAAATTAATCTCTTCCAAAGCAGAAAATTGAGTCCTAATATTTGACTTATGTTTCCACAACAAAACACTAGACCAAACAACATAGACTACTCCCGAAATATGCATGAGTAAATAGTTGATCATAGTGAACGTGGCGTATGGAGCTCCCCCCTGATGATACACATCGGCCTTATGCTCATTTGATTGCGAGAAAAAATCAATCAAGTAGATATAGGAGGCTATAATAGGAACAAAGTGGAGCAAAATAATCCATCCTTTTCGAGGAAGTTGATTAGTGACTGATGCCACATACCAATACAGAAAAATGCCATGCAACAATGGCATAGGAAGTTCAATTCCCAGGAGTCTAGGTGTCACATAATGATCTTCATTGAAATTGATATAGAAGAGCGATAAGTGAAGTGCCATCAACAACATCCAACCAAAAAGGATATAATCAGACTTAGACTTTCCTTTCTTGTTGAGAAGAAGTGCTGCAATGAAAAGAGCAATACTTATTCCTGCTATGTAAATCATCTAGACCTATTCATTACCCAAAAATAGCAGTTTAATTCACTTAGTGAATAAGCTATTTCAAAAGTATTCCTCACATTTTAAGGTAAATGAAAAGCAGCACATACAAGATACAAACTGATGTAACTAGCCCACATGAAAGTCTGAAATCCGAATACTTTCGATGCATTACAACAAAGGTTGAGAAAATTAAAATCATTGCGCTAAAGACATTTCGAAATGAATAGAAAGTACGTTGAATAATGTGACTCTCAAAAGCTCCATCGACCCTTACTCTTGCTGGTTTCTTGAAAACGCTAGAATATGAAATGAAAATTGCGTCGCTTTTTCTATCTCCATACTCGTTATAAAAACTCCTATCTACAGCTATTCTTAGTCTATCGACCGTAATTATATTGGTGGAATGCTGCCCTCTTCCCATGAAGTCTAGCTCAACTTTTCGCTCATCTGGTTGATAGAAATAGTCAATATTAAGTATCACTCCAAATACGAAAAAGAACATGTTCACGAATCGGTAATAGCGATAAAATTTTTGTTTAAACTTTACCTGGAACTCCATCTGTTCCCGTTTTTTCTTCGTCTTATTCCTAATATACTCAGCCCTATATCGTTGCTCTGGTGTTGCTTCTTCAATTATTGTTTTTACTGGGACACCCGCAAGAAATTGATCGTAAAGATCTCTTGTCGCTACATCGGACAATACTTCATAAGCTTCGTTGATTTTTATCATTCTATCGGCTGAAGAAGGATCTGGATTGATATCTGGATGATATTTCTTCACCTGATTACGATAGGCCTTCTTTATTTCAGATGCATGGCAATGCTGCGCTAACTCAAGGATTTCGTAATGGGTCATAGATAATTTTAAAAATTCGAATTTAGTTTCTTTTCTACATCTGTCATTGGGACAACACTAATTCTCTTCCCTAAACTCTACCTTTGCGGTTCTTCAAAAAAAGAGTAATTGAGTAAGCCAGATATACGAGTTATTATTCCTGCATTCAATGAGCAAAATGCTGTTGGATTAGTCATTGATGAAATTCCAAAAGAGTGGGTTTCTGAAATTATTGTGGTGGACAATGGCTCTACAGACAATACTTTTTCTCAAGCTGAATCTAGAGGTGCCACCGCTTTAAAAGAGCCTAATCGAGGGTATGGTAATGCTTGCCTCAGAGGAATGAAGCATATTGCCTCCTCTCCTAATCAACCTGACATTGTCGTTTTTTTAGATGGTGATCATTCTGATTATCCAGGACAGTTGATTGATTTGGTTAAGCCCATTATTGATAACAAAATAGACATGACCATTGGCTCCAGAGCGTTGGGAAATAAAGAGAAGGGATCCATGACTCCTCAGCAGATATTTGGTAACTGGCTTGCCACTTCATTAATAAAACTTTTCTATGGAGTAAAATACACTGACCTAGGACCTTTTAGAGCTATCAGGTATGATAGTCTAATGGCAATAGAGATGAAAGATCGTACATATGGTTGGACTGTAGAGATGCAATTAAAGGCAGCTAAGTTAAATTTGCGAACGATGGACATCCCCGTTAATTACAGACAAAGAATAGGTGTTTCAAAAGTGAGCGGCACAGTGAAAGGGACTTTAGGGGCAGGATACAAAATCATTTACACCATTTTCAAATATCTATAAGATGGAGTGGCTAATTATAACCGTATACGGACTTACACTCCTCATCATTTGCTTGTTTAGTTTAGGCCAATTTCATTTGACATGGCACTATCTAAAAGCGAAAAAAAATGCAGAAGAACAACTGAAAGATCTCACAGAATACCCAAAAGTGACCATTCAACTTCCTTTGTATAATGAGCGCTACGTAGTGGAACGCTTAATTGATGCAATCTCAAAAATTGAATACCCGAAAGACAAATTAGAGATTCAGGTATTGGATGACTCCAATGATGAAACGGTGGAATTGGTTGAGGCGAAGGTCAATCTATATGCCTCACAAGGTTTGAATATTCAGCACGTAAGGAGACCTGAAAGAATAGGTTTCAAAGCTGGTGCTTTACAGTACGGAATGGAACGTGCTAAAGGTGAATTCATCGCCATTTTCGATGCGGATTTCATTCCTAAGTCAGATTTCCTTTTGAAAACTCTACCCAAATTTTCAAAACCAGAAATAGGAATGGTGCAGACCAAATGGTCACACCTCAATACTGATTTTGGAAATCTCACTAAGATTCAAGCATTCTGGCTAGATGCCCACTTTACTGTAGAGCAGAAAGGCAGAGAACAAGCAGGTAGTTTTATAAACTTCAATGGGACTGGTGGGATATGGAGAAAATCGTGCATTGAGGAAGCAGGTGGATGGCAACACGATACTTTGACGGAAGATCTTGATCTAAGTTATCGTGCACAATTAAATGGCTGGAAATTTTCTTTCAGAGAAGAAATAGAATCTCCTGCAGAACTTCCAGTGCTCATTCAAGCTATAAAATCACAACAGTACCGGTGGAACAAAGGCGCTGCGGAGACTGCCCGTAAGACTTTAGGTAAAGTACTTTCGTCCAACATTGGATTAAAACATAAGATTCATGCTGCTTTTCATTTACTGAATAGCTCCGTTTTTTTACTACTCTTAATCGCTGCGGTACTATCCATTCCTATGCTCTACATCAAGGAGTATAATCCGGACTTAGCATTGATTTTTGATTTTGGAAGCATCTTCGTTATTGGTTTTGTCGCTATGGGATTTTTCTATTGGGTAGCGGCTAAGGCCAATCATCCGGAATTTACTTTTCGATATTTCATCATCAATTTCCCTCGTTTCTTAGCCTTCTCAATGGGCATGGCACTACACAACTCTATAGCGGTTGTAGAAGGGTACATTGGCATAAAAACTCCTTTTGTCAGAACTCCGAAATTCAATATTCAAAATAAAAAAGACACTTGGAAAGGAAATGAATACTTGAGTCAAGTACTAACACCCGTGACTGTCATGGAAGGATTATTATCCCTTTATTTTATCTACGGCATTTTCTCAGCGTTCCAATTGGCAGATTATGGATTGATCTTATTTCACCTCATGCTGGCTATAGGGTTTGCCTATGTTTTTCTCCTATCCATCAAGCCAGTAAGGCATGCTTAAAAAAAATCCAACAGGGTTTTACACCTTCCTGTTGGTGTTTGTCTTATCCATTTTGGCAATTGGCAATTGGATTGATCGGACGCAGAGTACTCCATTAATTCTTTCCTTTTGTACAGCCTTCATGGCGTATGTTTTTGTACTTCAAGAGAAAGAAAATCCAAAAATATTATTAGGTCTAGGCATCATTCTGAGAATAGTTTTATTCTTTTCCATGCCATCCCTCTCTGATGATGTTTATAGATTTATCTGGGACGGCACACTACTAAAAAGTGGCATTCACCCTTTCGAGCAACTCCCAACCTATTACTTGAATCAAAATGTTCAAGGAATCAACCAAGCTCTTTTCGATCGATTAAACTCTCAACCTTACTTCTCCATTTACCCACCATTAAATCAATTGATATTCTGGGTGAGTGTCTCAATTGGAAGTGAGAATTGGTTGATTTCAACTATTGCTATCAGGGTAATCCTACTGCTTGCTGATGTTGGATCATTCTTTCTTCTGAAAAAATTATTGAGTCGCTACGGCAAGTCGGAGCATTTAGCTTTTTGGTTTCTGCTGAACCCACTTGTCATTCTAGAATTCACAGGTAATCTTCATTTTGAAGGATTGGTTCTTCTTTTTCTTCTAGCAGGAATCCACTTTTTTGAAGCAGGGAAAAAACTTTGGTCTGGATCATCCATCGGGTTAGCCATTGGAGTTAAACTTTTACCTCTAATTTATCTTCCCTTTCTTTTCCTTAAAGGGATTAAAGAAAAAAAATGGAGTATCTCTATTCTCGCTGGAATAGTGGGATTGGCTACCATATTACCTATGTTGAGCCAGGCTTTCATCTCAGGTATGCAAACCAGTTTGGATTTGTATTTTCGCAGTTTTGAATTCAACGCAAGCATTTATTTCATAGCAAGAGAAATAGGCTACTGGATATACGGTTATAACAACATCGCCCAAATAGGACCACTCCTTTCTATTTTGTCTATCGTTTCTATTCTGGTTATTTCGGTCATTGGCACCATAAAAAAATGGCCAATTCCAAAGACATTTCTTTTTATTCTCACCACTTACCTCACCTTCACCACCACAGTGCATCCTTGGTATATTTTACCTCTTGTAGCCCTTGGTATTTTGTCAGGATACTGGTATCCAATTGTGTGGAGTTTCTTGATATTTTTCACCTATCTAGGCTATACAAATACTGGTTTTGAACTACCCATGATTACAGTCATTTCTGAGTATGTTGTTGTTAGTTTAATTTTGATATTTGAACTAAAAACAAAGGCCAAACTGTTAGTGCATTCAAAATGAAAAAATACCTTCCCCCTTTTCTCCTTCTATTGGTTTCCTCATTTTCATCCTGTGCTCAAAAGACATTTGATGAAAAAATGGAAAGTCTCTACAAAAAGACAGTCCCAGTTATTAAAGCTGCAGATCTAAAAGAAAAAAAGGATGTCATTCTTTTAGACACGAGACAGCCTGAAGAATTTGAAGTAAGCCATCTACCTGGAGCAATGCTTATAAATTATGACAACTTCAAGCTGAAAGATGTTAAAAATGTAGATAAAGAAGCGGAAGTGATTGTCTACTGCTCAGTTGGGTATAGAAGTGAACGAATAGGAGAAAAATTACAAAAGGCTGGATTTACCAATGTCAAAAATTTGTACGGTGGTATTTTTGGCTGGAAGAATGAAGGTTTGGAAGTGGTTGATGCAAAAGAACAAGCCACCGATAGCGTACATACATATAACAAAACATGGTCCAAGTGGCTTTATAAAGGAATAAAAGTATACAACTGATATGAATGAGCAATTGATGATTTTCGTGAAAAACCTGATTCCAGGTATGGTAAAAACACGGTTAGCAGAAGATATCGGAATAGATAAAGCCCTAGATGTGTACATGGAGCTTGTGAATCATACCAACAAAATCACGAAGAAGTTGGAGATGAACAAAGCGGTGTATTACTCTCTGTACGTAGAAGTAGAGGATGTCTGGGATACTGGTGGGTTTGAACTAGCCTCGCAAAAAGGAAATACTCTTGGTGAGAAAATGTCCATCGCTTTTGATGAGGCTTTTGATTCAAACGATAAAGTAGTGTTGATAGGAAGTGATTGCTATGAGCTAACATCGAAAATTATTCAGTCTGCGTTTGTCATGCTAGAAGATCATGATGTAGTCGTAGGCCCAGCAAAGGATGGTGGATTCTATTTACTTGGAATGAAAGAATACTTCCCTCAACTTTTTCAAGACAAAGAATATAGCAATGACCATGTTCTCAAAGATCTTTTAGCTACTGCTGAGGAATTAGATCTTAGCGTCTATCAATTGCCTACACTCTCAGATATTGATGTTATTGCTGACTTGAAAGCATCTGAGATGGATTGGGAGAACTTGGGGAATGAAGACCCTAGTGAGGAAGATAGCGAGATCTATTAAAAATATTGACCTATTCCTAATACAAAGCCATTTGAGCTGACATCCTGGAGATTGAATCCATAATCAATTCGAAAGATAGCGTTGTGAATTTTCTTCTGAATGAACCTTAATCCTCCCCCAGAGAATAGAACAAAGTTTTCATTTTGTGTGAAGTCTGAAAGATTACCTCCGGGGATGCGCCAAGTCCCGTTATCTGAAAATAGCACTCCTTGAATCGCAATTTTATCATTTTCACATAAGGTTTGTCTATACTCTATATTTAAAATAATAGCTCCAGTACCCCTGTCTACTCTATTTCCAACTCCTCTAATATTCACATAGCTGTCTAATACAAATGGAGCAAATGGACTTTCTTCATTAGAGCTCAATCCTAGTCGAAGACGAGAAGCAAAATTTCCCTTCGTCCCCATTCTTCTTAAAAAAGTGAAATCATTGAATAGTATATAGAAAGGATTATCTCCGTTTAAAGATTGTACCGTTTGCAAGTTCAGTTGATTTCTCCAGCCATTCTGATAGAAAAAGAAATAATCTAAATAATCATTTGTGAGAAGGAGTTTGCCTAGTATTTTTTCTTTGCTTACTTCATCTGGAGCTCCTACAAATTCTCCTTCTGTGAATTTTCTATAATCCTCCGTAAAAAAAGCACCCCCAAATTCAACCTTATTTCTGAAGTTTAGGTATCGAACAGCAGTTGCTCCTATCGTCCAGTTATCGTATTCATATTCCACTGCATTGTCACTAAAGAAAAGTGGTTCCAACGTTGACCACTTTATAAAATCAATATTGGCTCCCCATTGAGATTGCTTTATCCTCTCTAGTGTGAGATGACTAGCAAAAGAGTTTCTATCATAGTATTGATAGTATGTAGTGAGTTTATTACCTCTCCCTCCAAGGTTTACCTCAGATATGCCTGCTTGAATCCAGAAATTTTCCTCAATTCCACCAAAACTAAAAATGGGAAGTAAAGTAAAAAGCTCATCGCACCAGAAAATGACGTCATAACGATCTTCACTAACTTTCTCTGTCTTTGCATGCACATGGGCAAACATCTCTAAGTTCGTCAGACGAATCCTATCCTGCTCCATTTTTGCAGAATCTAATTGCTCTCCGGAACCTATGGAAAGAAACTGTTTTAAGTAACTCTGCTTTGTCTTTTCTAATCCTTCAAAACGTACAGAACCAATGCTTTGTGCGGAAGAAAAAAAGAAAACAAAGAGTAAGAGAAAATAAAGAGAGACACGAATCATTCAATTGAAAAACGTTTCCTCAAATTTAAAGCTCAACTCATGAAACTACTACTATTCGTATTTTAAGGAGTCAATAGGATTGGCAGATGACGCCTTCCATACTTTTATCCCTATAGAAATTAGGGCAATCAAAATAGAAATGGCCCCTCCTATTAAGAATATCCACCAAGATATTTCCGTTTGATATGCAAAATTTGTCATCCACTTATTAATCAGATAATAAGAAACAGGTGTAGAAACAACGAATGCCACTAGCACTAATACCAAAAATTCTTTGGATATAATAGATCCAATCTGAAGAACTGAAGCTCCCAAAACCTTTCTTATTCCCATTTCCTTAGATTTCTGCAAAATGGTAAAAGATATAAGGCCAAATAAACCTAAGCAAGAAATGAAGATAGCCAAACCAGTAGCTACTGACGCAAGTTTAGAGGCTTGCCTTTCTGACTTATAAAACTTCTCAATAGTTTCATCCATAAAATGAACTGTCAGCGGTCTATCGGTATAGATATTATCCCACCTATCTGTGAGATCATCAATGGTTTGCTGGAGATTACTGCCTAGACTTGTTTTTAATGCTATGCACCAGTTATCGTCAGAGTAAGTAAATAGCAATGGCTCTATCTCATGATGCATTGATCTGAAATGAAAATCTTTCATCACTCCAACTATAGTATGTTGCTCGTCATTGTACTCAAAAGAGTTTCCAAGTGCTTCTCTAGCATTCGGGAAGCCCAGATCATTCATGAAGGTTTCATTTATCAGCAATTCTGTTAATGTATCATTGGGAAGTAAATTCCGACCAGCTACCAACTCAATATTATAAAACCTTAGATAAGTAGTGTCTCCTGATTTTTGATGCACACTTGTGACAATTTCTTCGCCATCTGCAAAAAAATTTACAGTTGAGGTTGAATAACCATTTTGAGCTGGAGGGTTTCGATGTAGCGACAAGTCAGAAACGAAAGACATACTCTTAATCTCATTAACAAGTCTACCCTGCTCACTCGCAGATGCATAGTAAGGAGTGTAGAAGTAAATGACTCCTTCTTCGTTGAAACCAAGTTCTTTATCAAGCATGAATGAAATTTGCCATACCATGGCGAGAGTTCCCACTATGAGTAATTGGGAAAATAGAAATTGGAATAGTATCAATGACTTTCTAATGAGTGCTCCTCCTGTTTTAGAAGAAGAAACACTAGAGCTCAATGCCTTGGTTGGATTGAAAGAGGACACTACTAAAGATGGATAAATTCCTGCTATGAAGCCTACAAAAAGACCTATCCAGAACAAAAACATCCAAAACATAGAATTTCCATATTCTAACTCTACGCCATCAGGTATAAAGTCTTTGAAATAAATCAATCCATAATGTGCCAATGGAATGGCTAAAATGATGGCAACAAAAGTGACCAGCATACTTTCAGTAATGAACCTTGCAATAAGCTGAGTTCGAACGCTCCCCATCACTTTCCTAACACCCACTTCTTTCGATTTTGAAGCTGATTGCGCAGTTTCTAGATTAACGAAATTAAAAATAGCAATGAGTAAAATAGCAACCGCTACAATGCCTAGTATCTTAAGCGTCTGTAAGTGAACGGAAGGCCCTGAATTGTCAAATATTCCTAATTCTGGATCGTAATGGAGTTGAGATAGGGATTGCAAGTTATATGACTGAATCCAATCTGTATCTTTCGTTTGTGCCAATACCTCTTCATCAATTTTTATTAGCTGTTTACTTATCTCATCATAACCTACAGTTGCCAATTTTTTAATGAAAAGCTGAGAAGAACTATTAGTATTTCCCCAATGCTCCAAATCAAATCTGTCTTTGAGCCATGAATTAGTAATGGTGAGGTAAGACACCATCTCGGTAAATATGAAATCGGAGCTGTACTCTGGCTGTTTCACTATCCCAGATACAAGTACATCCAGTGAGTCTTGGTAGACAATTCGCCTATCAATCATATCTAACCATTCTATATTTCCAAAGTAGACTCTAGCCTGTTTATCCGTCAATACTACTTTTTGAGGTTCGCTCAACGACTCGGAAGGTGAACCAACAATCCATTCATATTGTCCGATTACCTTGAAGAAAGAGGAATCTGCAATCAAAAGTTGATTTTGCCTCCCCAGATCCTTCAACACACCGTTCTCATCAGGCACTTTTACCCTTGTACTCCATGTTTGAAAACTCGATACCGCTTCCAATCCAGTAAAATTATCTTGAACAAATTTTCCTATAGGTATGGCTACCCCTTTATTGGAAGCCGTAAATGACCCTGTAAATGATGAGTAAATTCTGTAGACATTTTCCTTATCAGGAATCTGCTTATTAAAACTTAGCTCATACTGAACAATGCTATAAATAGAAAGGAATGCTGCCAATCCCACTGCCAATCCAAAAATGTTAATCGCTGCTGTGGTCTTATGTTTAAATATACTTCTCTTAGCCACAATCAAGTTGTGCTTCAAGAACATAATTGAAGTACTTAGTCTGTTCCTATTTTCCATTCTATTTTTTTTAAATGCGTATGCTCTAAAGCTTTTTATAACCAACAGCCAATAAAATAATTGAGAAAATTTTTTGCCTTTTTCTTCTATACGATCATTGTAAACCTCGAATAGGTCACCTTCAAGTTCTTCTAGACGCTCTTCGCTACAAAACCATCTTAATAGCTTTAAGGGCCACTTTGGTGGATCAATACTGCTCATGATAGATTTTGAAGAGCTATTTCTGGAATTTGATTTCGAAGCTTAATTCGCAAATTGCTTGCATTCTCCAGAGCTGCTTTACCCGCTTTCGAAATAGTGAAGATGCGCTTACGCTTACCTCCTCTTGTGTTTTCCATCTCGCCCATTCTGGAATCGAGAAGTCCTTTATCCTCCAGCCGATATACTGCCGAATGAACAGCACTAATGGTTACTTTCCTTTCAGACTGACTTGATAGCTCACGCTGAATAGCCACACTATAGGCATTGTCATACAATATACCTACTGTCAATAAGACCAATTCTTCAAATTCACCTAGATTAGTTCCTTTCATTTTTCTATTACTTTCGTAAATGTAAGTTTAATAATACGCAAGAAAATTTGAAAGGATTCAAATTTTAGAAATATTTATTTCTACTTTGTAAGTATTATTCAAAAAAAGAAGCCGATCAGATAATCGGCTATCAAATTTTATTGATTTATCAACCTTATACCCAGATTGAACGTCTGTCCAGCACCAGCAGCCTGACTCCCATTCCAAAAATTGGTGTAAAGAAACTCCAATTCCAATTTATTGGGAATAGCTTGATACTTGGTTCCTATTCCCGATTGAATAAAGTAAGAGAAGAACGCCTCTCCTTTTTGATCATTACCATTGTAATGAGTGGGGAAATATTCAGACATGGCATAGAGAGTCAATCTACTTGTCGGGAAATAACTATAGAAAACACTAGTCTGAGTTTGAAGTGAGTTATTCTCTTGAAATGATCCATCCTTTACAAATCGATACCAAAAAGCTTGTTGGAAAAATAGTTGTGATTTATCATTAATCGGGACATCAAAAAATAGCTGATTTAGCCAAAGAGTGGCATCATTTTCTAAGAAATATCTTTCTCCACTATTACCCTCAGGATCGTCAGCCAAATTGAACAATAATGTACTCTGCAATGATAGGCGTGGAATGTTCTTAAAAGGAGCAATTTTTATTTTTGGACCAAAACCAGTGACTCCATAGGATGGATCAAGTCCATCTTTTGCCCGATCTGAAGACTTCACCCATACATCAAATCCAATATTGACTTGATCATTTAATCCGTATAAGAACTGATTGATATTTGTGAAAAAATATTGACTATTGGCATCCTTTACTTTTTTGCCTGAATCAAAAGATTTACTCTGTGTATATAGATTTTGAAATGTTTTGAACTCCCAATCTCCCTTATCGAAAAGAATAGAAGGTGTGTAGTTTTGAAGGTTCTCTTGAGCAAGGACGAGGGAACCAACTATTAATAAAGAGAGGGAAATGAATATTCTCATGATCTTATAATTTTCCTCAAAGAACAGATATGATCAATAAAGAAACAGTCTACTGAGAGACATTTAAGGTTTTGTGATAATTTCTTTAAAACTCTGTGAGATTTATGAAAGCTTATCAAGATCTCTAATTAAAATCCTCCTTCTATCGAAATTGATCAGGTTATCTTCTCGCAACTCATTCATGACTGTTGTTACAGTTTGTCTAGAAGTACCAGTCAGACTTGCTATGTCTTTGTGTGTCAAGTGATTCTTAATCATTGTTTCAAAACCTACTTTCTGCCCTTTCTCTTCAGCCATCTCTTTCAAGAACTCCACTATTCTAGTGCGAGCATCTTTAAATACAAGCGACTCAATTTTCCTCTCTACTTTTCTTAGTCTAAAACCAATAATTCTCATGATTTTCAAACTGAGGTCTTTATCCTCAGCCATTAATCCCTGAAGATCTTCGATAGTCATATCACATACATGTGTATCATGATCCATTGCCTGCGCAAAGTCTTGTCTTACACTTTCTCCTGCAAGTGCCAATTCGCCAAACACCTCTCCTCGGGTAAGAATTGCCTTTACGATTTCTTTACCATCAGGGGCATAGGTACCTATCTTCACACGCCCACCAGATACCATGTAGATTTTCTCTGAAGACTGATCTTTGAAATAAATAAAATCATCTTTTTTGTATATCCCCGGAATATGCTCTTCTTCCATTTTGGGGCCTTTTTTAGGGCACAGCACCTCAAATAAATCCGTATCTTCAAAGTACCAAAGATTTCTGTTATCACTCATAGAGCTTTTCTTGTTGTCGAGTTAGTTTTTACTAGCCAAATTTGCATTGAGACTCAGAACAATATTAATAACAAAAAAGCTCCCGAATGGACTATTTATATCTAAAAGCTCTCCATATCATTTTTGTGGTCACGTGGTTTGCCGGGCTTTTTTATGTGGTTAGACTTTTCATTTATCATACTGAAGCTCTTCAGAAGTCAGAACCTGATAAATCTATCCTGTCAGATCAACTGGCACTGATGACAAGGAAATTATGGCACATCATCACATGGCCATCTGCCATTATCACTGTCATTCTAGGTACGTCATTACTCATTAGCCAACCTGCATGGTTAAAAATGCCTTTTATGCATATCAAATTAGGCTTTGTGATGTTGCTCTTAGCTTACCATTTAAGCTGCCACAAATTATTCTTGCAGCTACAAAAAGGGATTGCAAAATACAGTTCTACGCAACTTAGAATTTTCAATGAGGTCGCTACTCTCATACTTTTTGCAGTTGTTTTTCTTATTGTGCTCAAAAATGAGCTAAGTTGGATATGGGGTACTCTAGGTCTTATTAGCTTTGGAATTATTTTAATGATTGCTATCAAAATATATAAGCGATTTAGAAAGAATTGACATGAAAAAATTCCTCTTACCCTTCATCATTTTTATTGGTTGCTCACAGAAAGAATCTGAAAAACTTCCATTTCTTGGCAATACTATTTATAACGAAAATGATACCATCTATCACACTATTCAAGATTTTGAGTTGATAGATCAGGATAGCATGACAGTGACTAATGAGACCTTTTCTGATAAAGTCTATGTTGCTGATTTCTTTTTCACTTCTTGCCCTACTATCTGTCCCATCATGAAAGGACAAATGCTAAGAGTTCATGAGCGGTTCAAAGAAAATGATCAAGTAGGAATTCTATCCCACACCATAGATCCATCCTATGACACTGTGGCATTGTTAAAAGACTATACTGAAAGACTCGCCGTAGATACGAAACAATGGAAATTTGTTACTGGAGATGAAGATTACATTTATGATTTAGCAGAAAAAAGTTACATTTCTATGGCGAATGCAGACTCTGATGCTCCTGGCGGTTTTGTTCATTCTGGCGCCTTTTTATTGGTAGATAAAGATCGAAGATTAAGAGGATTTTATGATGGCACAGTAGAAGAACAAGTAGATGTCTTAATGAATGATATTGATAAATTATTGAAGGAATATGAATAAGATTTTAGCAATTACAACTCTCATACTAGTCGCTTCATGCGGAGGCACTTCTAAAAAAGAGGCAAAAGAGAACAAAATGGACTCTAGAGCTGAGATTCGTCTTAAGCAATATCAAGTTCAAGGAGCTAAAATATACACTACCTATTGTGCTAACTGTCATCAGCAAGATGGCAAAGGACTCGCGTCACTATACCCACCACTTGCAGGTTCTGACTATCTCCTAGAAAATTTACCGCGTGCAGCTTGCATTATTAAAAATGG
>JBGCFL010000208.1:0-11339 GCA_045106975.1 Ekhidna sp.
TAATCCTAGATTCCTAAACTTATCTATATTCGGCATATGAATGAACCTAGAAAAGCCTACTGGAAAAGGAATCTTAAATATTTATTGATATTGCTCTCCGTTTGGTTTGCGGCTTCTTTTGGAGCGGGCATTCTGTTTGCAGAAGAACTCAATTCCATTCAAGTTGGAGGTTTTAAATTAGGTTTTTGGTTTGCTCAACAAGGTTCTATTTATGTATTCATAGTGCTCATTTTCATCTACGTGATCTTGATGAATAGACTAGATCGTGAGTTTGATGTAGATGAGAAATAATTGAAATGATGGATTTAGCTACTTGGACTTATCTCATTGTTGGACTTACGTTTTTGCTCTACATCGTGGTAGCATGGAAAGCGAAAGCAGGCTCTACTAAGGAATTTTATGTAGCAGGTGGAGGCATTCATCCTGCGATAAACGGAATGGCTACTGCCGCTGACTGGATGTCTGCCGCTTCATTTTTATCTATGGCTGGTTTGATTTCCTTTATGGGATATGGAGGAGCCCAGTACTTGATGGGATGGACAGGAGGGTATGTTTTACTTGCGCTTTTACTCGCTCCGTACCTGAGGAAATTCGGAAAGTTCACCGTGCCTGATTTCATAGGAGAGCGTTACTACTCATCTAATGCTCGATTGATTGCACTCATTTGTGCCATTTTCATTTCTTTCACGTACGTGGTAGGGCAGATGAAAGGTGTAGGCGTTGCATTTGCTAGATTTCTCAATGTTCCTTTTGATACGGGTGTATTAATTGGGATTGGAATCGTTTTCTTCTATGCTGTATTGGGAGGGATGAAGGGTATTACTTATACTCAAGTGGCTCAATTCTGTGTGCTCATTTTTGCTTTTACGGTACCTGCAGTATTCATTTCCATTCAAATGACGAACAATCCAATTCCACAATTGGGTTTTGGAGGAACACTAGCTGATGGTACGTATCTCTTGGATAAACTAGATCAGCTTTCTATTGATTTGGGGTTTGCAGAATACACGGCAACTAATCCTAGCAACACGGTCAACTTGTTTTTCATTACAGCAGCACTCATGCTGGGAACAGCTGGCCTTCCTCATGTGATTGTGCGTTTTTTTACGGTACCTAAAGTGAAAGATGCTCGAATTTCTGCTGGTTACGCTTTGCTATTCATAGCAATACTCTATACAACTGCTCCTGCAATAGCGGCATTCGCTCGAACTAATCTCATTCAGACGGTGGATGAAGCAAATTATTCTGAAATGCCTCAGTGGTTTAAGAATTGGGAGGATACCGGATTGATCACTTTTGTGGATAAAAATGAAGATGGAAAGATTCAGTACGTCGCAGATACAAAGACCAACGAATTGACCATAGATAGAGACATCATTGTTTTAGCCAATCCTGAGATAGCCAACCTTCCGGATTGGGTTGTGGCACTAGTGGTTGCAGGAGGATTAGCAGCAGCATTATCTACAGCAGCTGGTTTGCTGTTAGTTATTTCTACTTCTATTTCTCATGATTTACTTAAGAAAAATCTTCGTCCTAATATTTCTGAAAAAGGTGAGTTGAGAGCAGCTAGAATTTCTATTGCTGTAGCTGTAACAGCAGCGGGACTGGCAGGTTTAAACCCCCCGGGTTTTGTAGCGCAAGTTGTAGCGCTTGCTTTCGGTCTTGCGGCCTCTTCATTCTTTCCAGCTATTATTCTAGGGATTTTTGATAAGAGAATGAATAAAGAAGGAGCCATTGCAGGAATGCTAGTTGGCGTACTGTTTACAACAGCCTATATTATTTACTTCAAACCTCAACTTGGAGGACCTGGCACCCCAAACGGTTACTGGTTCGGGGTTTCCCCAGAGGGAATAGGCACACTCGGAGCAATAATTAATTTCATGATTTCTATGATTGTCTCAAGGCTTACGCAAGCCCCTCCAAAAGAAGTACAGGAAATGACTGAGAGCATTCGATATCCAAGGGGGTAGGTAGTGTCGGTATAATGCAGAAATGGTTTTAAAAATATTACTAAAAGGAAATTAGAAAATGGAACAGAATCCTACTTTACACATCGCAGAGTTATTGTTAACAAAATCAGGGGTGAAGCAGACAACTTATAGAAATGTCTGCAATGCATTCAAATCGCTAAGGAAAGAGGCTGAGAAAGTCGTGTCAGAAGTCAATAAGAAGAGCGAACTGAAGGATGATGACATTGAATTGAAAGTGAAGAAGATCAATGATCAAGAGTTTCATCTGAAAATAGCGGGAGATCTCTTGGTCTTTTATCTTCATACCAACATCATCACATTGGGAGAAGAGTACTCCTATAACAAAAGTGAGTACGTTGTAGAGAAGCCTAATAGGAAATACTTAGGACAGATCAATGTCTATAACTTCATGGCGGATTCACTAAAGTATCACCGAGAAAACGACCCTGGATATCTTTTGGCTAGGTTGATGATTAACAATGAGAATAGATTTATTGTAGAAGGAGATAGACAGATCAATTTTATGTTTGAGACCGTTTCTCTCAAAGAGATAGAACAAACAGATTTAAATGTATTGATTCATCTTATAATGACTCAGGCAATAGAAAATGATTTAGTAGCTCCACCATTTCAATCCATAAGGGCTCTTACACTTAGACAGAAACTCGCGAGTACAGAAGTAGTTGGAGCTGGACAGAAGATAGGATTTCAGATGAGTTCAATGGAGGATGCGGGGTGACTGTAATCCCTTGAATATCTAGCTAAGTTTATACAATCTATTTGAATCAATCTGTTTTAATCCTATTTCTAAGCCATCTATTGACAGGTTCAGAAAAACGAGTAGATATGAGCCATCCTAATAAAAAGGATAAAGCTAAAGAAAGGAATAGGAGAGGAATGAGCCATTGTTCTCCTAACTCATTGGTTTTGATCACCTGTGCCATGGGAATGACGATAAACATATGAGTTAAGTATATCTCATAACTATATTTCCCCATTTGCTTTAGCCATCTAAAAGCTAAGTAGTCCTTTTGTAAGTCTTTTTTGTATCTATTGTGCATCCATAGCACTACCATGGAAACGCCTATGGATAGTATGGATACGTTCAATCCCAGTTCAGTCAATCCAGATCTCCAGATCATTCCTTTGTAGAACATCACCATCACGATTAAAATGGACCCGATGATTAAGAGTAATGCGTTCATTTTTTTTGAGATGTTAAACTTGTGAGCAATAATAGCAGTCATACATCCAAAAGCGATGGCATCAATGGATCCTAAATGGTTTTTGTATGCCAAGTCATTGTCAAGAAAAAGCTCTACTCTAGCCCATGGCGAGATGCCAACAAAGAGCAAGAGGATAAATACAAATTGCCAGTCTTTCTTTAATGCTAAACAGACTATCGGAAAAACGAGATAGAAACATTCTTCAATAGAGATAGACCACAACACATCCCAGTTAGCAGGAAGGTATCCCACTTGTATTTCTAGCCAGTTAAAATGAAAGGTGAGCACTGAAAAAATGGCTCGAAGTAATGAGGTTTTATTCAGATTGATCACATATCCAGAAACACCCGTAAGATGCAATACGGACAACACCACTAGAAGCGCAATCAATAGAGGCATTATTCTGGAAAACCTGAACCAGTAGAACTGCTTGAGATTAATTTCTGAAAGCGATTGCGAACGTCGAAGTATAGACGTGGTGATTAAGTAGCCAGAAAGAGTAAAAAAGATCACAACTCCGTAAAATCCATTCCAAAAAAGAAAGGAAAATAGCTTTGATGGGAGTTCTGTGCCTAGATACGAATTTTTCAACCCAAAATGAATGTTGATGTGAAGCAGAATCACTAGAAGAATACTAATTCCTCTCAGAACATCTACTCCAATATTTCTTCTATTTTCCTGAAGATGCGACATTGTGCAAGAATAACTATAAAAATAGTAATTAAACTATTTTTATAGTTATATAATTTAATGATCTACTTCCAAAGTCTCTTAAAGACTTTTTTAGTCGTTTTTGACTAAATTTTCTATCTTCATTTTTGCATGGTCATTATTAGGATTTAGCTCAAGAGATTTTTTATAGTTAACGATTGCTTTTTTATTATCTCCCATAGACTCATAGGTCTCTCCTAAGCTATCAAAAGCATTAAATGAATTTGGAAAATTTTCTGTATTAAGGATAAAGAAGGCGAGTGCTTTAGATTTTTCATTCTCATTTCTACTTCTCAGCATTCCATAACCTATTCTATTGACAAGAGCTTCTGGAGGAATAAAATTCCAAGACAGCTTCTTAGAAATTAACTTGAAATGCTCAGTTAATTGCTCTTTGTTTTCCACATCTCGATAGGAAATTCCGTAACCTTCAAAAATGCTAGAGATTCCGTTATAGAAAGCTATTGTAGGAACCGAGCTATGATTTTCATTTTCAAAGTATTCTATTTTAGCAGGAAAATTGCCTTCACATTTACTATTTAACGCTTCGTAAAATCTAACATGACGATCCCGATTCCTTATATTTCTTTTACCCCAATTTGCAGTAGCGATATAAATGAACCTGTCAAATGAATGCTCGGTTACTGCATCTAATTTTTTATCCATGAGGTCTTCGTCCCATGTCCCAAAACTTGGGTCAACGGCTATAAAGGAATTGAAAAGAGTCTCTTCTTTTGTGTAGGCATGAGCAGCTAGCAATCCTCCTAACGAATGCCCAAAGAGAATTCTGTAAGGTTCTGTTCTATAATTTTGATCTAATTCGGGAATAAGTTCACGTTCTAAAAAGCTGAGAAAAGCTTCTCCACCGCCTGTATTATTCTTCCTAACTGTAACCACTTTATCAGGTGTATAGTCTCTTCTTCTATCAATATTTTTAATGCCAACTATGATCATCTCTGGGATTTTCCAGCTTCTATATGAATCGGAGCTCATATAGTTGGCCATGCCAGCTATTGATTTAAAATGCACATTCCCATCAAGTATGAAAAGAATTGGGTACTTCTTATAGGATACTTCTGCTTGATCATAAGAGTCAGGAAGACTTACCCAGTATTCTCTATCTTCCTCCAAGATACTGGAACGCAGTGTGTGTTTTGTTCCAATTGATATTGACTCAACATTTTGTGATTTTGCTTGGCTAATTACGATTGATAAAAGTAGTAGTGCGATAAAAATTTTATTCATTCTAATGAGATCAATGATAATGCTTAGTTGGGAAAAGTTGTTGAGCTTTAAATGCCGCTTTTCTATTTACTTATAGAACAACTTAAATGTTTCACAATCTACTGCCATTATTCAAATATTCAAGGTAGTGAATGATCATCTAGATTGGTCAATTCTATTTTCATAAAAGTGTGCAGATCATCATTGATTGATTATCGAAGTTGTTCTAATTATATAATTAAAAGTTGGTCTTACATGAGTGGTTGAAAGACCTTGTAGTGATTGAAGTAATTTCGCAATTCAATCAGTATGAAGAAGGAAATCTTATTTTTAGTTCTTTTAGGAGTGCTATTCCAAAATATTTTTGGTCAGTCCATCAAAATGAAGAGGATTGATGGTGGAATAACCATAGACGGTATTGCAAATGAATCTGTTTGGAATGTGGCAGATTCAGCTTATAATTTCACACAAAACTTCCCAACGGATTCCTTACCAGCTGCGGCTCAGACAGTCGCGAAAATCCTCTATGATGATAACAATATCTACGTATTGGGAATCATGAAAAATCTGCCGGGAGATAGGAAATATGTTACCCCATCCTTAAGAAGAGATTTTAGAGGAGCAGCCAATGATAGTTTTTCGGTCATCTTCGATACTTTTTCTGATCGTACTAACGGAGTGCTTTTTGGGGTCAATCCTTTTGGAGTGATGCGAGAAGCGATCATAACCAATGGAGGAAGTGGTGATGGTAGTTTTAGTTTGGACTGGGATAATAAATGGTTTGCAGAGGCTAAACAATACGACGGATATTGGGTGGTTGAAATGGCTGTGCCTTTTAAGACGCTCAGGTTCAATGAAGATGTGGATTCGTGGTTAGTTAACTTTTATCGGGTAGATAGTGAATATGCAGAAAGAAGCGCTTGGGCTCCTGTCAAGCGAACATTTGCTATTTTCAATATGGCGAATATTCGTAAACTGGAATGGGACGAGCCTACCGAAAAGCCTGGGACGAACCTTTCTGTGATTCCATTCATTGCAGCCAATACCAATCGAAATTTTGAAGAAGGAACAAGTGAAGGACTAAATTTTTCAACTGGATTTGATGCAAAATATGCCGTTACTAGTGGATTGAATTTAGATGTAACCGTCAATCCAGATTTCTCTCAGGTGGAAGTGGATCAGCAAGTGACCAATCTAGATCGATTCGAGATATTCTTTCCTGAAAGAAGACAGTTCTTCCTAGAGAATGCGGATCTCTTTTCTGGTTTTGGAAACAGAGGAACAAGACCTTTCTTTTCAAGAAGGATTGGAATTACTCAGGATACTTTAACGGGAAACAACATACAGAATCCCATTCCTTTTGGAACAAGACTGAGTGGGAAAGTCAACAATGATTTGCGACTAGGCGTCCTTTCCATGCAAGCGGGAAGAAATAGAGACAATGGGTTGCCTTCCTACAACTATTCCATGTTGAGTTTGCAGCAGAAGGTATTTAACCGTTCCAATATCAGCGCATTCATGGTCAATAAGCAAACTTTTGAAGACGAGAGTGAATACAATAGTGAGGAGTTAAGTGAGTATAACCGTACCGCAGGAGTAGAATTTGGACTAGCAAGTGCAAACAATGTTTGGAATGGTCGATTCTTCTATCACCGATCTTTTGACGAAGTGCAACCTGATCAACCCTATGCAGCGGGTGCTTCTGTCAACTTTAATAATCAAATCTGGACTGTAGACGTATTTTCTCAAACGGTAGGAGAGGGCTTCAATCCGGAAGTGGGATTTGTAAGACGAAATGACATTCGCCAACTGGCAACCACTGTTCGCTATCGTTGGTTTCCAAAGTCAGGAAAGATTCAAAATCATGGACCTGGTTTTGATTTTGATATGGTAGGCAATGAAACTTATGGGTTTCTGGACTGGGATTATAATATCTTATACAACATTTCCTTTTTCAATACTTCCAGCTTCAGTATGAGACTGAGGAGGCAGTACACCTATTTGTTTGATCCTTTTGATCCTAGTGGCTCTGATGGAGTGGAGCTTGGGGCTGATACAGAGTACACCAATTTTCAATTTATTGGTAGATATCAGTCTGACCAACGAAAGAAAATTTTCTTCAATTTAAACACCCGTTCAGGGCAGTATTTTAATGGACATAGACTCAATCTGCAAGGGACTGTAGGTTACAGGTACCAGCCATTTGGTTTTGCATCTATTGATTTTGCTTACAACCGGATACTTCTACCATCTCCTTATACTACCACTTCACTTTATTTGATAGGCCCCCGATTTGATTTTACTTTTTCTAAAAGCATCTTCCTCACCACTTTTTTTCAGTACAACAGTCAGATCGAGAACCTGAGTATCAATACCCGATTCCAATGGAGATTCAAACCTGTTTCAGATATCTTCTTGGTGTACACTGATAACTACTTTGCCGACCATGAAGGAGGAGTAATGATTGGTGGACCAAGAACGCGAGCTCTTACCTTCAAGATTACCTATTGGCTTAATTTGTAAGAATGCTTTCTGTGATTTCATTCTCTAGGTCTGAGACATACTGACTTAAAAAGGATAAATAAGTTTTAGTTTGTTCTGTGTGCCACAGACCAAGGTGAATGGAGGCTTTCATCGAAAAAAAACATTAATAAGTAAAATAAAACGGTGTATGATTATCATTGAGGTGAGATCACTAAAATGAAGGCTCATGAAATCACTTCTCGTTACCATACCAATTTTTTTCGTGTTTTCTGTTTCATCGCAAATCATTGAGAAAAAAACTTTCGCAGAAGGAGAGACCATTGCTGACTCAATGGCTTTAGTCCAAATTTATAATGCGCTTGGAGGATCTAATTGGAGCCCAGCTGTTAACTGGACAACAGCATCTTTAAGTGATTGGGAAGGAATTATATTAAATGGAGAAGGAAGAGTCAAGGATGTAGATCTATCAAATTTTGGAGCCGTGGGCAATATGCCTAATCCATTTACAGGAGATGCTGTTGGAGGTCTTTCGGCAATAGAAACATTTGATGTCGCTGAGAATCAAATCAGCGGGCTGATGGATTTTTCAGGAACAACTATCACAGATCTTGATGTATCTGGAAATAGTCTTCACTTTGATGACTTAGAACCTCTCATAGAGATATCTATACTAGATTATAGCAATCAATCAAGTATTCAATTTGATCAAGTATCGACAATTCCACATGAAATCCGTTACGGAGACAATTTCAATTTGTCCTTGACAATGGGCGGATCGGATAATCACTATCAGTGGAAAAGAAATGGTGTTGATATCACAACCAACACCTATTTCATGGATAATGGAGATAACCTTGAGATAATAGATATTAATTATGATAATATGGGAGAATTCACTGTGGAAGTGACTAGTCCCACTCTTGTTGCAGGATTGGCAATTGATGTTGACCCACAACTTGTTTTAGCAATAGAAGACCTTGAGGTTCAAGTAGTTGACAGTAATGGTCAACCGATTTCTGAAAATGTAACGGGAGCTCTTTTTGATCTTTTTGGAGCTACTCAACAAAAAGGATTTGATACACTGGCGGTTGCTTGGAACGAGACCAGCATATTTACCATTCCAGATGTGGTGCTCGGAAACTACTTATTGGCAGTTTCATCAAATCCTGAAAAATATATTGATACTTACTTTGGTGATGGGTTTTTATGGAGATATGCGGACACACTTGATTTTCGATCTGATGATCCAGTTTTTCTTTCCATAATAGAGATTCCACCTCCAGAAACACCTATTGGTACTGCAGTCGTTAGTGTAATACTAGAAAGCAACTTTGAGGATGAACCGAGGCGAAGAATGCCTAATGTGAAATGTGGTTTATTGAGAAAGGAAACTCATGAGGGAGGACGGGGTACCGATTCAAGCGAAGACTACTTCGATCTCGTCGCTTATAGTGAGACCAATAGTGATGGAGAACTTAAGTTTGGTTTCTTACCCAATGGGGTATATCGATTTTTTATTGAATGTCCTGGTGTACAACTAGATCCATATTCTGTTGAATTCGAAATAGCAGAAGTTGGTAGAGGCGGTTCTGAATTTATCCTTTCTGTTTTCCTTAAAGAAGAAGGTATAGAGGTAGATATAAAGGTAGTACCAGGAGTTATTGTAGGGGAATCAGAAGCTTTTTTAAAGGCATTTGAAAATCTGCAGATTTATCCAAACCCAAGTAGTGATGTCTTGAATATCAGCTATAGTCACTTGACTACTTATGCTGTGAAGGTAGAGCTAGCAGATTTAACTGGAGCTATTCTTCATCACCAAAATTTGCAAAGAGGTTATGATAGGGATCTTATAATTGACGTTTCAGCATTTGAAGAAGGGGTCTATATTCTAAGATTTTATGATACTGAAAGTCCCGCAGTGGATATGATATCTTACCAAATAATAGTGAGAGATTAAAATCTTCCCGAAAAAAGGTGAAAATCAGCACTAAAATGTGTTGGGCTTAGAATTGACTTACAGTCTTATCATTGATTCCAAGGTCTGTGACTCACAGACCTAAACTTCAATCAATCAAAATGCGATTCCAAGGTCTGTGACTCACAGATCTAGGCGGGAGAGTATGGTATTCGTTAGTACATAGTGTTATCATTGGCTGATTCTTGAGGAATCTGTTGCATCGAATCCCAATGCTCTACTATTTTGCCATTTTCATCAAATCTGAAAAAATCCATTGTAACGTATTCTTCATTCCCAGGCCAATTTTGATGTGTGTGAAGAGCAACAAGATTGTCTTCTGCAATGACTCTTACAAATTCAATGCTCTTATCTGGGTAATCTTCAGCCATCTTTTCAAAGTAATCAATAAATGGTTGTTTTCCATCACCAACTAATGGGTTGTGTTGAATGTATTCACTTCCAACATATAGTTCTACAGCTTTCAAAGGATTGCCTTCATATGACATTTTGTAGAATTCAATGAAATTCTTTTTATTCTGCTCTAAATTTTGATTCATATTATTACTGGTTAGTTGAACTTACAATACTGTAACAATTACAGTAAATGTTATTCCTTCATCAAATTTAGGAAGAAGATTATTTTGTTGATCGCTAGGTCTGTGATTCACAGACCTAAACCTCAATTAACCAAAATGCTTTGATAATGTGTTAGCAATTCAAAGGGATCAATTCCATTTTCATAAAATGATGCAGAAGACCATTGATAGTCTTCTGGTCTTTGGACAAGATTCCATTTTTCAATCAATGGATTGTTTTTGGTATGGTCTGTGAGTCACAGACCAAGGTGGAGAAGCCTCACTACCAATCCCACATAAAAATTCCTTTTTGGAGTAGATTAGATTCCAAGGTCTGTGACTCACAGACCTAAACTTCAATCAACCAAAATGCTCTTGATAATGTGTTAGCAATCCAAAGGGATCAATGCCATTTTCATAAAATGATGCAGAAGACCATTGATAGTCTTCCGGTCTTTGGACAAGATTCCATTTTTCAGTCAATGGATTGTTATGGATGTAATCTAACTTCTGCTCGAATTTCGATTTAGAATCCATTAGAATAGCTAGAGGATCTCTTTGCCATATTCTATAATCTCTGTCTCGATCGTTTACTTTGAAATGGTCAAGCACTTTTGGATGATGTTCAAGTAAATCTTTTCTGATCTCATGAGCGGTTGCTTTATTGAAACTTGCATGTGGCATCTCTTTTCCATTGAGTGATTTGTGTTGCCACAAAACATGAAGGTGATTAGGCATGATGACAAACCCATAGATAAAGATTAGTTGTTTATCGACAAGTGATTTCCAGGTATCAATAATTAAGTTTTTGTATTTGTTTTGTTTTAGGAGATGCTTCCAATCTTTGATAGTAGTTGTCCAGAAATATACTTCGTTTAGCATCATTCTGGAATTTCTTGTTGCTTTGAAGTAATCTGACATGTGAATAAAGTTAGTTAATCTTTCGGATCGTTATGTTTGATGGGTAATAGATTCTTTTACAAGTTCCCAGAGTCTTTGACTCACAGACTTAAATAGGAAGTGGTTGTTCTGTGTGCCACAGACCAAGGAGGAATAATCGTTCCAATAAGCCACATTGGATTTTTTTCATCTCGTTTATCAGATTTATCAGGTGCAGTTTTTTTGATTCGAAATTTCATCTAGCGCAGCAATGAGCTCTAACTATAATATAACACGCATTATATGTGTTATC
>JBGCFL010000209.1:0-3882 GCA_045106975.1 Ekhidna sp.
TATACCAATATGCAAACCTTTTCCACCAGTGGAGCGTACTACGAACATTCTATATTTGAAGATTTCGTCATAATGGTTTTGGAGAAAGGCTTCGGCCTTCTCCCAGTTAATCTTTCCTTGAAGATCCAACCACTTTTTATCTGTGTCTTTAGCGTCGATGTCTAAAGGAATGCAGTAAGGAACCCTAGTCCCATCAGGGTTAAGCCATGCGGAAGAAATATAGTCAGACTTAAAATGTTTCCAGCCAGTATTCTCGCGGCTTATAATTTTTGATCCGTCTTCCTCTATTCGAAGGATATTTTTAAAGGCGTGGTAGCCGCCGGTATAGCATTCATTTGCAAGTGTTGCTAATTGCATGTGCAGTCACCGTAAATTCTGCAAAGAAATAAAGGAAATATTTTAATGAACTGACTTGGAGTTTTTGCTTCAGGCTTGCTTATAAAATTGAATTTTGACATGATGGTATCGATCCTCTTTCATTCTGAAAGTGGTTACAAAAACTTCCTTTGAGGCTTATGCCCTGCCAAAAGCGAGCCTCGGAGACTTCTCTCTAAATATCACACTCATTTGTATTCTTTTCAGTACCGAAAAAAATCCGATACTAAGTAAATATTACCTACTAGGGTGGAATAAATCAAGTTTTCAACTCTGATTAAATATTACATATTTTCATGTATTTTTTTCAGGCTATAACCCTGGATGCCCTGAAAATATTGTGCAATGACGATTTATTGGTAATATTAATATGTAGCGACTCGGGTTATTTAATTGGATTTACAATGAGAGGTTATTTTGAAGACGAAACACAAAACCAACATATTGGCAGTCGTCACCCAGAAAGGTGGTGCAGGCAAGACTACTACGGCAGTAAATCTAGCAGCTAGCTTCGCTGAAAAGGGTGAAAGAACCTTACTCATCGACATGGATTATCAAGCAAATGCTACTAGCTGGCTTGGCAAGAAAGAGGAAGCAATAACTCAGAATAAATGTGTATCAAGGGTTCTGCTAGACAAGACCGATAGTTACTTTAAATATGGTGAATTAATAATGAACACCAGGATTGCAAACTTAGATATTCTTGCAGGGGATTCAAACCTTCAGAGGGTCCCATCTGAAATGCTCAGTAAAAGCGGTAATGAATTCTTGTTGTCTGATTATATGAAGGCATTGAAATCAGAAATATTTGACAAGTACAAATATATAGTTATCGACACTCATCCCTCAATTGACCTTCTATTGTTTAATGCTCTTCAAGCAGCAAACTACTATTTAATACCAATGCAAGCAGAAGCTGATGCTTTTGATGGTCTTGAATATATGTTCGACTGCGTAAGATCACTAAAAAAGAGGAACACCCAACTCTTTTGTCTCGGGGTTGTTATAACTTCGTACTCAGGTAAAGGTGTTCATAAAGAGCTTCTTCCAATAATTCAAAAGTTTCTCAAAGAAAAGAAAATGAAAATAAAAGGAATTGTACCATGGTCCTCTGTACCAGCTCGAGCTAGTCACGATAGAATAACATTCGCTGAATCAACGAACCCAAACTGGCGCAAGGTTAGAGATGCTTACGATGAGCTTGCTTCCGCCCTTTCTAAAGAGCTAATTGGCACTAGGCACGGTCAGCCTCAGAATGTTCCAGATTTCGGAACAGTTCCTCGGATAATTCAATCACCCACCGTATCAGGAATCGGTTTAGAACTTAACTAGAAGGGGTTAGATTTATGGCAAAGCAAAAAGAAGGTACAAAAGAAAACTCGAGAGTAAAAAACACTGGAAAAAATTTAGTTTCACAGGATGAAAGCTTAAGCGAAACTGATAATCGAAGATTAAAGCGGATAGACGAGATTGTCACAGCATGTATTCAAAATCACATCAAAGAAATAGCTTCAGTCTCTATAGATGTAGATCTGATTGATACTGATAAAAATAACAGGGTCAAAATTGATAAAGGATGGGAAGAGTTCCAGATTCTAAAAAAAAGCATCGCTAAAGATGGTTTGATAAATCCACCAATCGTTTACCTGAGTGATGATCGATCTAGAATCGTATGCCTTTCTGGGCACCTTAGATTGGCAGCCGTAAAAGAAATAGGTCTCAAGAGCGTGAATTGTAAGTACATTCATGAGCCAACTAAAGATAAATTAAAAAGAATGCAGCTGCTAGAAAATATAGCGAGAAAAAATATTCACCCAATTGAGCTGGCAGATTCTCTTGTCGAAATGGAGTCTGCTGGTTTAACACCCGAAGAGATTTCCTCAGAAAGCTCTGTTCATTTGCAGACTGTTCGAAACTATTTAAACATTGGAAGATGGTCAAAAGACGTTAAGAACGTAATCTACTCAAATATGAGTAGATATGCAAACAAAGCAAAGGCATTACAGAAAGCTGGATGGAATTCGAAAAAGAACGCTTTGACTGACAAAGAAATAATCGATCTATTAGAGCAAATTATCAAGCCAACAGAAAGGTCGGGAGCCTATTCAAAAAAAGTTGAAAAAGCTAGAAACATTCTGAAGGATGAAGAATTCAATGACATCCAAATGGATGCTATCTATCGATTTATGAAAAGATATGATGGCATAAATCTTACAGACATCAACTAAACCTTTTCCTCTCAACCATTCCACCTACAATCTATGTCGGGGACATACTCTACAATCTATGTCGGGGACATACTCTCAAAAATCAATAGGGAATTTTATTTTCTTACAACAAAATTAGAGCTTTATGACTAATTCGGATATTTAGATAAGTTTACCAATCGAACAGTAGTCTGCTAGAATATTAATGTATTTTTAGTCGCTACTAGCCTGAACTGTGAATTCGGACTAGCAGCTAAACCCAAACGGCACCGAACGCCGCGAGGATCTGGTACTCTTGTATCAAACTCCCGCCCGTTGTGCCTCCATTATTTTCTTGGAGGAAACTATGTTTGAGATGACAGCAGAATGGTGGTTTTCAAAGCCAAATGAGTATGTGATCAATCTTGGCAAAAAATCAGCATATGAAGCATTGAGCCCTTTCGAATTTCTTGCAGCATTTGTGAGTGCAGTCAAAATCCATGACTCTCTCCTCCCATTTACACAAGAGCTGGTCAAGGTTCCAAGAAGTGAAGGACTGAAACTTGGAAAGGAGCGTTTCAATACCTGGGATCTTCAAAAACATCTTAAGGAATCGCCTCCCCAGAGTGGAGAGCACAAAGTCGATAAATTTAAGCTCACCCTCCAAGAAATTTGCCAGGGAGTTGTCTTCATTTTTTTTTTTTTTTTTATATATGAAAATGATGGGCTTGGTGATCCGAGAGTATTTCTCTTAGAGAAATTAGAGAAGCTTCTTTCAAAGGGGGAGCAATGATTATCACTCCTGGGATGGCTGTGCTTTTGTTAGCAGGGTATGGTTTTTACAAGCTTTGGAAAAAGCAAACAATTTGTGGTGAAGATTTCATTTTATTTGTATTTTTATGTGTAGTTTGTTCAATTTTGCTTATCGTTGGAAGTTTGCATGGACTTACACATAACATGCCTGAAAAGCTAAAGCCTGTATTGAAAAATGTCATCGAAAGCAAATCGGAAGAATCCATTATAAGCAGTCTGGAAAAATTAAATCATGAATCAAACATCTTCAATACTATGCTTGAGAAAAGACAAGAAGATAGCTGGATCATTAGATTTATAGCATGGCCTGTTCATAGGCCTTGGAGTCATGTTGTTGGAAGCGACAATGTGGAAAAATACAAAGCTCAATGGAAACTTGATGAGACACATTATCAAGCAACCGTGGTGTTTAGGGAGGAAAAACAATGATCCCTGGAGCGCACACAATGCAAATGCTAATGGAAGGCAATCTATATTATTGGGGTGGGTTGGTAATTTTTTGTTTTTT
>JBGCFL010000021.1:0-21539 GCA_045106975.1 Ekhidna sp.
GGCAGTAGCTCTATTTCTCAGAAATCATGCGAAGGTAGAAAAGGTATTTTGGCCAGGCTTTGAAGATCATCCCAACCATGATATTGCGAAAAGGCAAATGAGAGGATTTGGTGGCATGATTTCTTTCATTCAGAAAGAAGATAGCATTGATAAAGCTAAGAAAACATTGAGCAGTTTTAAGTTATTTAGCTTGGCTGAGTCTCTGGGAGGTGTAGAGTCTTTGGTGGGTCATCCCGCTACTATGACTCACGCGAGTATTCCAAGAGAGAAGAGAATGGAAACAGGTTTGACAGACTCTTTGATTAGACTTAGTGTAGGCATTGAAGATGTAGAAGATTTAATTGCGGATTTGAATCAGGCAATTGGCTAAACTAGATCTGCTAAAAAAGAATGATTTAAGTATTTTGCTCTTTCATGGAAATACATCCTATTGACCTAATCATCATTTTCTTATCAGGCTCTGGGCTACTGATATGCCTTATCGTTGGCATAGGTTTAATGATCCGAAAAAAGGGAGTTAAGTTGACCAACCGCCTGCTTGGGCTATTGCTCATTTTATTCGCACTAACTACACTCAACAGTATGATGGCGGGTACAGGAATACTGTATCAAAACAAGCAGCTCTATTTTCTCCCTCTTACCTACAGCTTAAGTATTGGCCCACTTTTTTATTTTTTCATTCAGTCGAAAATCCAACCTTCCTTTAGATTAAAAAAAGCAGATATCATTCACTTTGTGATTCCTGCCATACAGTTTCTCTTCTATTCATCCGTTGGTTTTCGATCAGTAGAGTACAAAGGTATGATTTGGGAAAGAGTGGTATATCCTTATGTTCAATACATAGAAGAAGGGCTTTTAATCTCACTGGGTCTGTACTACCTGATCAAAGTTTTGCTGTTGTTGCAAAATAAAATTCCAGAGCAATTTTGGAAGAAGCCTGTATACATTTGGTTGAAGAGATTTACTAAAGCCTTTCTACTCATTCTTATCATTCATTCTTTCTATGAAATCTCAAGCTGGATTGCTACGGAAATATTCGACTATAACATTTTCAACAATATCTGGCTTGTACTCCCTCTCAAAATTGCCGATGCAAGTCTTAGCTTACTTATCGGAATCAATGCATTTATCTATCAGCATCAAAGCTTGATCATACCTACTTCCAAAAGTCAAAACATAGGAACTCAAGAAAAAATAAATGCTGTTCTCATATTCCAAAAAGCCTATTTAGATCCAGAACTTAATTTGGAGACATTTTCAAAGCAAACAGGCCTTCATAAGAATGATATCTCTAAATTTTTTGGTGATCAAGGAGATACATTCAGAGGCAAAATCAACGCGATGAGGGTAAGTGAGTTTATTGAAAAAGCGGACAGTGGCAAGTACAATCACTTGTCACTTCTTGGATTAGCCTTCGAATCCGGATTTAACTCGAAAGCCTCTTTTAATAGAATCTTCAAAGAGATGAAAGGAGAAACACCTTCCTCATTTATTAATGAGAAATAAGTCTCATTATCCATTTTGAGACGATACAATTGAATAAACAATTGATTTTTACTCAAACATTCTAAAAGTCAATATTATGAAAAAGTCAATAATCAACTCATTCTCAAAAATCAAGGTAACTATTATTGTTACCCTTATGTCCTTATTCATCACTTCTCTGAATGCTCAACAAATTTCTAGCGATGATCTTTTAGTCATCAATGGAAACTGGGAAGGGAAATTAATTTATGTGGACTATGGCGATGACAAAACACAATACGCATTGAACACCAAATTGGAAGCCAATTGGGGAAATGGGAAAGGAAAACTCAAATTTGAGTTCAAAGAACCTAATGGGAAATTGGTTTACTCCACGGAGAAAATTAAACTCATTAGTACGGAAGAATTTATGTTTGATGGTAAATGGGAAATCATCAGCTTTGAAAACGCTGAGTCTTCTTGGAAACTAATCCTAGAAACCAACGGTAAGGACAACAACAAAGAATCAACACTGAGAGAGGAAATTTCATACCAAGAAAGCAGTCTAACTATCAACAAAATGGTGAAGTATGATGGAATGGACAGCTTCTTCCTAAGAAATAGTTATTCACTAAATAAAGTCAATTAATGATGAGAAAAGTAATAAGTGCATTTACCCTAATAGTTACTTTCTGTAGTTCTGCCCAGTTTCCTCTTTCATCGGAAGAAATGAAAAAAGATTTTGAGATCTTTAAAAACTCGATATCAGAAATACATCCCGGACTCTATTGGTATGCTGACTCTACTGAAATAGCTCTTCGTTTTTCCAAAATAGAAAACGCTATACAGGAAAAAATGGAGCTGAAGGATTTCTATGTATTGCTACAAGAGTTTTATGCCAATATTCGATGTGGTCATTCGTGGATGTCCATGCCATGGAAATGGCGTAAGCATATAGATGAAGGGCCTTATCGCATTCCGATCAACTTCTACTTAGAGGAAGACAAAATCTTTGCTATGCGAGACCTCACCGACGACCAGAGCATTGGTGAAGGAGCTGAAATCGTATCTATCAATGGAATGAATTCGAAGGAAATCTTAAGCACATTGACTCCATACGCTCCAACTGATGGCTACTCAAAACCTCGTCAAACGTCCATCATCTTTGGTAACTTCTCACGGTACTTTCAAGCTGTTTATGGGATGGATAGCATTTTTCAAATTGAACTGAAGGATGACTCTTCCACTGAGACTGTTACGTTAAAAGGATTGGCGAATGCTGAAGCAAACAAAAGATCCACAGATAGATATGGCGCATCCAAGAAGGAGGAAAAAATGCTCTCCTACAAAGAATTGGAAGGATCCGTTGGCTATATCAAAATCCAGTCCTTTGATGGAGATAACATAAAAGAGGGGAATCAAAAATTTAAGAAATTCCTGAAACGATCGTTCAAGTCAATAGAAGATAATAATCTGGAAAAACTCATTATTGACCTAAGAGGAAATGGAGGTGGTGAGGATAACTATGGAGCCACATTGGCTAGTTATTTACTAGATGAACCTTTTGACTACTATCTCAGAATGGAGGCGGTCACAAGGAAGTTCAACTACAATGAGTACTCACGACAGAAAGGATTCAATATGGTTGGGAAGCTCCTGAAAAAAGATAAAGAAAAGCCTGGTACTTACACATATAATCATAGTCGTCAGGTGAAGAAGCAAAAGCCAATGAAGAGAGGTTTCTCTGGCGATGTTGTTGTGTTAATTGATGGTGGCTCTTTTTCGGCGACCTCAGAAGTAGCAGCTATTCTTCACACGAACAAGCGAGCTACTTTCATAGGAGAAGAAACGGGTGGTGGGTATTATGGAAATAATAGTGCAATGATGTATGGCATTCAATTACCTCATTCAAAAATCAATTACTATCTGCCGGTTATCAGGTACTATGTAGCGGTTGATCATCCTCCGTTTGAAGGTAGAGGTGTCATTCCAGATATTGGAATGCCAGAAACATATCAAGATTACATCACAGAAGAAGATGAAGCTTTGATCAGAGCAATCAAAGAACTACAAAACTGATTATGATAGATTTGTTGTGTGAAAATCAAAGACCACACTCATTTTTCAGATCAAGAATTTGAACAGCTGTTTGAGACTTATCAGTTAAAGCCAGGAATGTTCTCTCATGAAGCGCATTTGAGATTGGCATATCTACACATTAAGAAATATGGTGTTGCGCAAGCAGAGATCAATATGTGTAAGCAGATCGAAGGTTTTGCCTTATCTCTTGGTGCTACTGATAAATTCAACAAGACAGTAACTATCGCTTCTGTAAAGGTGATGAATCAGTTTATGAAAGAATCCACATCAGATAATTTCTTTGATTTCATTAAAGAATTCCCCAAACTGAATACGCATTTCAAGGATGTACTTGGGACGTATTATGGTTTTAATGTATTTGCTGATAAGCGAGCAAAGAAGGAGTTTTTAGCGCCGGATCTGCTTCCCTTCACTTAAGTGATCTCTTTTCATTCTCGGTAATACAAAAAATGAATTCATTAAATTTGATTCTCATCACTTGAAAATTCTATGAATGCTGTCATCAAATTTATTTTTTCTGGTTTAGCTCTTTGCAGTATAACTATCTCCTCCGCTCAAGAAACTGGATTTGGAGTTGCTCATACTTCAGAAAACACATTAGAATGTCTTTCGCATGCTGATAGAGAAGAGATTCTAGCCATTCTTCAAACAAGAAAATCAAGTTATAATAGCGCAAGGACAGAAATAGTAAAATTCCAATGGCCAATCAGGCAGTCTAATAATTATGATCATTCCGAAACAATAGGGATATCCAACTATGTAGATTTAGATGATTCATCACCAGGTGATTTGCTGGACTACAATTGTGGAACAAGAACTTATGATACCCAAAGCGGATATAACCACAAAGGGACAGACATTTACTCATGGCCTTTTACTTGGCATAAAATGGATCACGATCACATTGAAATAGTGGCTGCCGCATCCGGCGAAATTATTTACAAACAAGATTTCAATTCAGATAAAAGCTGCGCTTTCAATAACAATAGATGGAATGCTGTTTATGTAGAACATTCCGATGGTTCTGTAGCTTGGTATGGCCATTTGAAGGCCAACTCATTAACAAACAAAGAAGAAGGTGATCAAATTGAAGTTGGCGAGTACATTGGTGTAATGGGTAGTTCTGGAAACTCTACAGGCCCACACTTGCACTTAGAAATCTATGATGCAGATAATAATTTAATAGATCCTTATGCGGGTAGTTGTAACTCTACTACATCTCAATCTTGGTGGGAAGAGCAGCAAGACTATACCATACCAGGAATCAACATGCTAGCCACTCATGATGCTCCTCCTGAACTAGGCTGTTATGGAGATGAAGAACCAAATTTTGAAGTCAATTTCACTAGTGGATCAACAGTGTATTTTGCGACTTATTTTAGAGATCAATTGGACGCCAGCACCAGTAGTCATAGAGTGATAAGACCAGATGGGGTCGTTTATCAGCAATGGACTACTACATCGCCTCAATTCTACAGTGGATCTTATTGGTATCGATCATTCTCACTACCAACAAATGGAAATGAAGGCAAATGGACTTTCCAAGTTGATTATCAAGGTCAAACTGCTTCTGAGCATTTCTATTTGACCAATGAAGATCCCACAATTTCTTTATCTACACGAGCCATCACTTTTGCAGACTACTCAGTGGAGGATGTGATAACAAAAAGCTTTGAAATCATGAATACAGGATCGGGAGGAATACTTATTGATCGAATAGACTACCCAACTGGCTTTTCAGGAAACTGGGATGGGGTTATTCACTCTTCAGAGTCTAAGACGATTCAATTCACTTTTGTGCCATCTGATCTTGAAGAATTCAATAATGAGATGGTTATCAGATACAATGGCAATCAATCTGCTAGATTGACCTTGACCAATACTGAAATACTATTGAGCGCCAATGAAAGTCTTGAATTTCAAGTGTATCCAAACCCAGCCATCAACGGCAAAATCAATATCAAGGGCGCTTCTACTACGTCGGCAGAAGTTCTAAACTTGAATGGTCAAGTTTTACTAATCAATACTGGAAACGAGACAATAGATGTCTCCAACCTACCATCTGGAATGTACCTACTTAAAATTACAAATGGAAAAACCGTGAAGGTTGAAAAAGTGTTTGTGAATAATTAATTCTTTCTTTTTGGATGAATTTCATGAAAAAAGATGTCGCCATTGGGCACATCGAATTCTATTTCTGTTACTTTTTGGTTGTTATCCAAGACAAACTGCACTGTCCCAAAATCAAACCATGCATGCTCCTTATCCCACTTAATCTCATACGTATCATAGTGCCAGTGTTCTAAGGTAGCAGCAAGCTCAGGAGCTTTTTCGAATGCCATTCTTAATGCTCCCTCTTTTTCTGAAACCGTGATTTCTCCAAACATTGGATCATAGTAAGTTCCAACATAGTCTGTTATTTTCTTTGAAGGAGTTGTATCAGCTATTCGGCTCGCTCTTCTCTCCTCAACATCATCTTTATGCCCATTCCTTGATCTTGATCTGTCTAGGTATTCTTTAGACCAATCACGCATATCTTTCTGGATGTATTGATTAGCAATATAATAGGTCAAAGGAGTAGAGATTCCTTCCATAGAATTCGTAAGGACAACCACCCCTAATTTCAAATCAGGAATCAGCATCACTCTAGAGTACATTCCATCATATCCTCCACCATGACTCGCTACTAGATTGCCATGGTAGTCCATCAAGCTCCAGCCAAGACCATATCCTGCAAAATGTCTTCCTGGTAGAAATTCTCTTGATCCTTCACTGATATAAAAAGGGTTATGAGGTACCCACATATAGTTTTGAGTATTTTTCTTGAGGTATTCCGTCTCGCCCCAAGTTCCACCATTTAGCTGCATCATCATCCACTTTGCCATGTCCGTAGAGGAGGAGATAATGCCTCCAGCAGCACTGGAGTTGTCCCAGCTAGCCCATTCTATTGGGACAGTACCGTTTTCCAAAGTTGGTTTGTGGGGCGTAGCTACATTATTATTCAAGTCGCTTACACTTATGACCGTATTGCTCATCCCAAGAGGATTCATGAAATTTTCTTTCACAAATGATTCCCATGGTTGTCCGGTCACTGCTCTTATAACTTCTCCAGCTGCGATGAACATTAAATTCGTATAGCCATAACCATCTCTAAAATCAAAAGCCTTGGACACATAAGCTGCATTTTTCAGTATCTCCTCAGGAGACTTTTCTGATTTGTACCAAATCACATCTCCACTGAAGGTTCCTAATCCAGCTCTGTGACAAAGTAGGTCTTTTACTGTGATCTCTGATGAGACATATTTATCATCGTAAAGCGAGAAGTAAGGAAGGTAGTCTTGCACCTTATCATCCCAGGAGAGCTTCTCCTCCTCTACCAGCTTTGCAATAGATGATGAGACAAATGCCTTAGAGTTCGAAGCAATGGCAAAAATCGTATTATCGTCCACCTTTTCTTTCTTGCCTAGTTCCTTCACGCCATATCCTTTGCTAAGAATGACTTCTCCATCTTTTACTATTGCAACCGCCATTCCTGGCACATTCCAATCCTTTCTAGCTTTCTCGATGTACTTGTCAATCGATTTTATATCTACTTGAGTGTAGGCTGAAAGAGAAATAAAAACTATAAATGAGGATAATATGAACTTTTTCATGTGGGATTTCATTGAACATTTATTGCGAATATAGCGATTGAATTACGATGTTTTGATCAAAAAAGAGTCTCCTTCGAATGTAACATTCGTTACCAACTGCAAAAATCGCTTTAGATACTTTTGGCCTTCATTTTTAAAAATTCTTCAATGATAGAATTCATTAGTCAACCATGGCCTTGGTATGTAGCAGGCCCCTTGATTGCATTAATCATGTTTAGTCTGCTATATTTTGGGAAAACATTTGGACTGTCGTCCAACCTAAGAACCATGTGTTCTATTCTAGGTGCAGGAAAAAATTGTGAGTTTTTCAACTTCGATTGGAAAAGTCAAACTTGGAATCTCGTGTTTGTACTAGGCTTAATTATTGGCGGTTGGATATCCAATCAATGGCTTACCACAGATGCTGCAGTTGCACTTTCACCAGATATACAAGCTGAGCTTCTCTCTTTTGGAATCAATCCAGCTTCAGGATTAACTCCATCGAGTATTTTTTCATGGGAGTCTCTGACCTCCTTGAGAGGGGTCGTGATGATTGTAATCGGTGGTTTTTTTGTCGGTTTTGGCACTCGCTATGCAGGCGGATGTACATCAGGTCATGCCATTAGTGGATTGAGTAACCTTCAATTACCTTCTCTGATTGCTGTCATAGGCTTCTTCATTGGTGGCCTATTCGTAACCTATATAGTACTACCTCATCTTCTAACAATCTAACAAGCAAAAAATGAAATTGATCAAATACTTATTAGTTGGAATTGTTTTTGGAATTGTATTGTCTAAATCTGAAGTCATTTCTTGGTTTAGAATTTATGAAATGTTTCGGTTCGAATCCTTTCATATGTACGGTGTTATTGGATCATCTGTGATCTTAGGAATGTTCTTCATTCAAATGATAAAGCGTAGTAAAATGAAATCCATCGATGGTGATGAAATTCATATTCAACCTAAAGAGAAAAGTTTCAAACGCTATCTATTCGGCGGGACTATATTTGGTCTTGGATGGGCACTGACTGGTGCATGCCCTGGTCCAATGTTCATTATCTTAGGGAATGGAATGAGTGTCTTCATTGTAGTCATTGCTAGTGCCCTTTTAGGAACATACACTTATGGAATACTAAAGAACAAACTCCCGCATTAAATCAGTATCTAATCTATCTTTAACATCTAGAAAAAATAGCCCTATGAGTTTTGAAAATATATCAGTTGAAAAATTTTCGCAGTTGATGCAGGAAGAAAATCATGTCATATTAGATGTTCGCTCTCCTCAAGAGCTTGCTGAAGGTGCCGTTCCAGGACATACTATGATTAACTTTTTTGATGGAGACTTTCATGATCAAATAGAAAAAATTGACAAGTCAAAAGACTACTTGGTCTATTGCAGAAGTGGAAATAGAAGTGGTCAAGCCTGCGCTATGATGAGCTCCATGGGTTTTGAAGGAAAACTTTACAACCTAGAGGGTGGAATTGGCGCTTGGAAAGCAGCTCAAAATTAAATTCATTCATTTGAAATGAATGAACTGGTTGAAAATATCCTTGTTAAAGCGAAACTAGAACCGACTTTAATAAATGAAATTCTAAAAGTAGGCCGTTTAAAAAAAGTTACCTTAGGTGACTTTGTTATAGACTCCTCTATGAGCAAAGAAAGAATGCCTCTAGTTCTTACTGGATCTCTTAAAGTGATGAGACAAGACGGAAAAGGCAATCAAGCATTTCTTTATTTTTTGGAGGGAGGAGAGACATGCGCCATGTCCATCGCTTGCTGTTTAGAGGGAGCTACAAAAACTGATTTTGTGGTAAAAGCAGAAGAAGACTCTACTCTTTGGATGATCCCCATGACTCACTTAGATGAATGGATGGTTAAATATTCCTCCTTTAGGAAATTTATTTTCAAGTCCTATCAAAATAGGTTTGATGAGCTCTTGACTACCATTGACAGTGTCATCTTCACCAAAATGGATGAGCGAATCTATAAATACTTACTAGATAAGAAACAGGCTTCTGGCTCATATGTGATTGAGAAAACTCACGAGCAAATTGCTGGTGAACTAAATACTTCAAGAGTAGTCGTTTCTCGACTATTGAAACAACTGGAAAAGGGTGGAAAGATCGAACAAAATCGAAACAGAATCGAAATATTATGACGTTCATTCAACGCATATTTCCTATTGTAGGATGGCTTGGGAATTATAAAAAAGAACAACTTAACGGCGATCTTTTTTCTGGCTTAACAGTCGGAATCATGCTTATCCCACAAGGAATGGCATATGCACTCATTGCTGGACTCCCTCCTGTTTATGGACTTTATGCATCCATAGTTCCGCAAATAATCTATGCCATATTCGGCACATCTCGCCAACTTTCTGTAGCACCTGTAGCGATGGATTCGTTATTAGTTGCCGCTGGAGTTTCCGTGTTAGCAGCAGAAGGAACTGAATCATACATTTTGTTTGCCATCTTACTAGCCTTTTTTATGGGACTGTTTCAGCTTCTGCTTGGCATTTTCAGGTTAGGGTTTATCACCAACCTTTTATCTAAACCAGTCATCAGCGGTTTCACCTCAGCAGCGGCATTGATAATTGGGCTGAATCAACTCAAATATCTATTGGGGATTGACTTGAGTAGAAGTAATAAGGTTTTTGAAATAGTAGTCAATGCATTTCAAAACATAAGTAATACTCACTTGATAACCATGTGTATCGGTATAGGAGGCATTGTTTTAATTAAGGGTATTAAGAAGATTAATAAAAAAATTCCTGGCTCGCTGATAGCTGTGATAGTTGGAATTTTAGTGGTTTACTTTTTTCAGCTAGATCAGTCAGGCGTGCAGATCGTAAAGGAGATACCACAAGGACTACCCAGTTTCATTATTCCTAATCTATCAATAGATAAAATAACTAAGCTTGTCCCGTTAGCATTGACCATATCATTGGTTGCATATATGGAAGCCTTCTCTGTCGCCAAAGCCATTGAGTCTAAGAAAAGAGATTATAAAATTCGTCCTAATCAAGAACTCATCGCCTTAGGTGCCGCCAATTTTATAGGCTCGCTATTTCAGTCATATCCAGTGACAGGTGGTTTTTCTAGATCAGCAGTCAACTATGAATCAGGAGCAAACACTCCTCTTTCTTCTATCATTAGTGCTGTTCTCGTTGGTCTGACCCTACTGTTCCTTACCCCTCTTTTTTATTTTTTACCAACAGCCATTCTAGCTTCTATCATCATGGTAGCTGTGGTAGGACTCATAGATTATGCATATGTCAAGCGCCTATGGTTTGATAGCAAAATCGAGTTTGTGCTACTGATGATTACTTTTTTAGTAACGCTCAATGTTGGTATGGTTGCCGGAATTGTCGCTGGCATTATTTTCTCCATTCTTATCCTTATTTACAAGTCAGCCTATCCTCATATAGCTAGATTGGGACGAGTAAAAGGACATCATGAATTTAGAAATGTAACAAGATTCAATGATCTTGAAATTTGGGATGACATTGTCATTCTTAGGGTAGACGCTTCCCTTACGTTCATTAATATTCAATACTTTAAAGAATACATTGAAAAAGAAATTAGCGAATCTGAAACAAAGATTAAAACAGTCATATTAGATGCTGGTCCCATTAGCTATCTAGATGCTACCGCCTCTGATGGCTTACGCGATTTATTAGAATACTTAGATGAACTGCATATCCAATTTCTTATTTGTGACCTTATTGGTCCAGTAAGGGATAGCATACACCGAACACAGCTAGTGAATAGACTCTTTGAAAAAAACATATTTTTAGATCTGAACGAAGCATTACGATTTGCAACTACAAATGATCAAGGGAGATACAAAGAATATGCCTTGCAGGCGAACCCTAAAACGTGACATTTGTTACTAACTAAGTTTTAGAATCAAACTAAATTTGCATTAGCAAAAATGCTATGATTGGTAGTAGGTTTTGCATCCAAAATAGAATCCGACTTAATATGAAAATAGAACAGATATACACAGGTTGTTTAGCACAAGGAGCTTACTACATAGAAAGTGAAGGAGAAGCTGCTATTATTGATCCATTGCGTGAATCATCTCCTTACGTAAAAAAGGCATCAGATAGAGATGCTAAAATCAAGTACATTTTCGAAACGCATTTTCATGCTGATTTTGTTTCTGGTCACGTAGACCTAGCGGAAAAGACTGGTGCACAGATTGTCTATGGACCTGGTGCAAAAACTGAATTTGATATCATTGAAGCCAAAGATGAGCAAGTTTTTGAGTTGGGTAAACTCAAAATAAAAGTACTTCATACTCCAGGGCATACATTGGAGTCTACTACCTACCTACTCTTAGACGAAGAGGGGAAAGAGCACTCCATTTTTAGTGGAGATACCTTGTTTATTGGAGATGTAGGACGACCCGATCTAGCACAAAAAGGTTCTATGACGCAAGAGGATTTGGCAGGAATGCTATATGATAGTTTGCGAACTAAAATCATGACATTGCCAGATGAGACCATTGTTTATCCTGCTCATGGAGCGGGTTCTGCTTGTGGCAAAAACATGAGTAAGGAAACTACTGATCTTTTAGGAAATCAGAAGAAGACCAACTACGCGCTGAGAGCTGATATGACCAAGGAAGAGTTTGTAAAGGAATTGACTGATGGTCTTTTGCCTCCACCTCAGTACTTTGCTCAGAATGTGGCTATGAACAAATCAGTTGCTGAAGGTCTAGATAAGATATTAGAAACAGGAAATGTTCCATTGAGTCCAGAGACGTTCGAAGCAATGGCGAATCACGAAGGAGCTTTAGTCTTAGATGTTCGTCATCAAAAAGATTTCATTAAAGGTCATGTACCTAATTCTATTTTTATTGGCTTAGATGGAGGATTTGCTCCGTGGGTAGGTGCATTAATCACAGATCTCAATCAGCCCCTCATTTTCATAGCTCCTGAAGGAAGAGAAGAAGAAGCTGTCACTCGTCTTTCTAGAGTGGGGTATGATAATACGCTTGGCTTTTTGGAAGGCGGCATTGAGGCTTGGATAAAATCAGGGAGAGAAACTGCTGATATGACTTCTATCCCTGCCTCTCAATTTGCGGAAGAATACAAATCGGGGAAACTACATATTCTTGACGTAAGAAAGCCTGGCGAATTTGAAGCTGAGCATGTAGAAGATGCCGAAACATTTCCGCTTGATTTTCTAAGTGAGAATACACACAAACTGAACGGAAATAAGACCTATCACATTCATTGTGCCGGTGGTTATCGATCAGTAATAGCATCATCTATCTTAAAGTCGAGAGGTTATCACAATATTGTGGATGTCGCAGGTGGATATAAAGATATTAGTGAAACGGATATTCCTAGGACTGCTTTTGTTTGTCCTAGCACATTGAAATAAGATTTTAACAGAGAGGTGAATTAACCCATCTCTCTGTAAACACCATTTTCATATACTTGACATTTAATGATGTCTCGAAGTACACTTGGTTTGAGGAGTGGTTTGCGCATCAATAGTCTACCACATTCTTGAATACCTTCAATGATAGATGGATGTGGGTGAATCAACTCCGCCAACTCTTTAATACTTCTGTCTTGAGATATTAGTAAGGCTACTGCCTGAATAGCACTCGAAGCATGCTCCCCTACTACTCGCATTCCTAGTATTTTCAACTCATCGTCATTGGTCACCAGTACTTTGATGAAGCCTTCTGTATTCCGCATGGCAGTAGCTCGAGGAATACTCTTATATTGCAAGCTTACCAATTTATAATCTAGTCCTGCTTGTTGCGCTTGAATCTCATTCATACCAACACCTGCTACCTCAGGATCTAAAAACATGATGGTAGAAATATTCTTATAGATCAAGTCTTGCTCTGGTTCTCCAAATATGCGTTCCACCGCATACCTTCCTTCTAGTTCTCCTACGTTGACTAGCGAAATATCAGCGGTGATATCCCCTACTGCGTAAATATTAGGTACGGTTGTTTGCGTTTCATCATCCTTAATACCTCTTGCATCAAATTCTACACCCAAATCTTCATCCACCAAATTATCATATTGGGGCACTCTCCCTACTGATATTAATGCTTTCTCTACTTTAAAGGATTCTTTCTTTCCGTCCGTATATTCTAGTGTATACTCCACTTCATTAGCATCAGAGGTCATGGATATGAGTTTAGAATTTCGATGAATCAATACACCCTTTTCTTCCAAATTCTTTTCAACGACTCTTACCACATCCTCATCTTCAAAAGGAAGAATACGTTCTCCCTTGTCTATTAAGTGAACTTTGGTTTCTCCGAAATTGGAGAAAATAGTCGCAAATTCACACCCTATCACCCCTGCTCCCACTATCACTATGGACTTAGGAAAGGCATTGAGATTACCTAATCCATCACTCGTGAATACCGTTTTTTCATCGATTGGTAAGTGATCCAACTTACGTGGCACACTACCTGTAGCCAAGATGATATAATCACATTCGATCATTTCATCCTCGCCATCACCAAACACCTGAACTTGATTTTTACCCACCACTTTAGCTGTACCTTTGATGTACTCAAAGCACTCACGCCCAGTCCCTAAGTTGATATTATTCATGTGATGTGTAAGTAAGTCCACTCGTTCTGCTACGGCATTAGCGACTTCACTTTTCACCCTTTCAAAACTGAAATTAGTTGAACTGACATTGAGAGCCTTACTATGGAGATTCATCATGCGTGCCTCTCTTGATATCTCCCACCAAGTTTTACTCCACAATGCACCTTGATGAATTCCCGCACCGCCCAATTTGTTCTTCTCGACGATGACTACTTTCTTACCAAAATCAATAGCTCTCATTGCGGCGGCATATCCAGCAGGTCCGCCACCAATAACACAAACATCAAACTTCTTCATATTAGGGTTTTATTTGGGTGATGAATACCTAAATATAGTTCGAAAAATTTGGGACTGATTTATTAAATATGATTATCAGGGTAATTAAAGACTGTTTAATCACTATAAAATCGGAGTTCTGTGTAGCCTCTCATAACCAGTCCATCCCGCACCCTGCGATAAACTCAGGGTAACAAACACACTAAACACTCTGCATGAACTTGTCAGTCTAAGCTTTTCAAAGACTAAGGAAGTACTTTTTTAAAGAATACCATGATCATGGTATAGGCTCATTTAGTCCTTTCTGATTACTTTGCTTTTATGAAAAGTACCAAAATTTTATTTCTACTCCTTTTTACCATTTCTAGCACAATTGCGCAAGATGATTTCAATACTCGATGGAATGCCGCATTCGAATTAGCAAATGCAGAGCAATATGATGAAGCGCTCGCAGCTTTTGAACCTTTGTTAGTAGAACAGCCAGGTTATGCCGATACTCATGTTCAAATGGCTTGGTGTTATTTAATAAAAGGTAACATGGAAAAAACTGGAGAGCATGTCCAAACAGCTCTTCAATTGGATCTGCTAAATCCTTCAGTATACGCTATCAGTTCCTACTTTTTATACATTATGGACAATAGTGAAGGTGGAAAGGTTTTTCTGAATGACGCTATGTGGTTCAGTCCAAATGACGGAGATCTCAACTATTATCAAGACGATGTTACTAAAATGAAAAATGCGGGGCTTTCAGTAGATCAATTAGCCGCTGACTTGCAAGAAATAGTGGACAATGATGCAACACGAAACAAGCAATGGGCAAATATTCAAACCCCATTTTTCAAAGCAGTTGAAATATTAAATGAAGGTAATAATGCAGAAGCCAAAGCTGCTTTCAAAGAAGTATTTCCCATGTTTGAAAATGTACCGGAACAGCAACAACGATTTGTATATAACCTCACTTACGTTATCAGCACATATTATTACAATGTAGGTGATACGACCAACTACATGCCTTTGCTTACGCGAACATACGATCACATGAAAGAAAATCAAAAAACCAATTATTCCATTCTTCTTCATATGAACACCTTACTAGGTGAGCATTATTACAACGCAGGACAGTATGAGAAATCATTTGAAATCATCAGTGAAGGACTCAACCATTTCACATTTATTAATGCCTACAGCTTTTTAGGAAGTGTAAAGGCGCAATTTTTAACGCAATACACAGCGTCAGCATTGGCTGTTGGAAATATGGGGGAAGCTAGAGACGGAGGAAAATTAGTCACTGAGCTTACTTACACTGGATTTGACGAATGGTACACAGTGAATGCACTCACTTACATCGCTCAATCTTGGCAAGAAGAAGACGCTGTTAAGGCTAAAGAGTATTATCAGCAGGCGTATGATTTAGCCAGTGAAAGCGGATTTGAGGACTTGAAAAACAGTATTGCACCTAATCTGAAATAGTTTTTACTTGTCTTAATATGCGAAAACCTCTACTCTGTATTTTAGTATCACTCATTACATTCTCAGTAGCAGGTCAAGATCTGCAAGCTTTACTCAACGAAAGCAATCAACAGTGGGAAAATGAGCTCTATGAAGAAGCGTTTCAAACTCTCAATACTGCTGTAGAACAGGCGGGCAAGGAATATGAAAATGATCCTGAGGGTTATGGCTACAGTTATGCAGTCATCCTTAACCGAATGGGTATTAGGTTGTACGAGGCTGAAAACTATGAGGTCTCGGCTAGCTATTATGAAACGGCTATTCCTATCTTCAAACAAGTGCAAGGAGAGTCTGGTGATGATTACTTGATCTCAGTAGAGAATCTTGCCTTGTGCTATAACGAAGGAGGCTTTTACGAACAGGCAGTATCTACTTATGCAATACTCCTCGAGAATAGTAAATACCAAGAACAAACGGGAAAGGGTATTTATCAAACCTACAATACAGCAGCCATCTGCGCATACCAAGCGGATAATTATGATTTGGCAGGGACCTATTATCGAAAAGGGCTTTCATATCTGACCAGTGATCATGAGGACTATTGGGTCTTGGTGGAAAATTTGATTGTGCTTGAAACGACTTGGAGTCAATACATCTCGGCCTATCAATACTTGGAACCTTTCCTAAGTCAATTTCCAGGGAAAAAAGAGGAATACTCCAATGCATTAGCGTACTACAATCGTGACAAAGGACATCTATCGCTGGGTGGTGGAGATTATTCAAAAGCTATTCCTTTTTATAAAAAAACCATCGAGCTTTTGAAGCCGATTGATAGTATTGACCGATTATCCATGGTTTACATATATGAAGATATTACGCTCGCTTACGGAACTACGGGCAACTATCAAGAAGGGCTGCCATACATCATTCAAAATGCGAAGCAAGTAAAGGCCCATTATGGAGAAAATAGTCAGGAGTATTTGAATGCGCTTAGTTATTTATCCATCGGCTATGCTCAACTGGCTGAGTATAATAAAGCTGATCGAGTATACCGTGAAGGGTATAAAATCATTGAGCGACTGCCAAGTGATGAAAAAGGAGGGTATCAAGCTCTTTTTGATAACAACTACACAGACTTTCATATCAAACAGGGTGATTTTGATGAAGCCGAAATCTATGCTCAAAGAGCATTGGACTTCTACTCTACTGACCCTGAATACTTAGAGGATAAGATTTATGCAATGAACATGTTGAGCATTCCAATGCTATCGAAAGGACAATATGATAAAGCAGAGAGTCTATTGAAGCAAGCATTGAATTTACAACTCACAAACTATGGATTGGAAAATGAAACAGGTACACAGATTGCTTCCAACATGACGAGTCTCTATATTCAAACTGGCAGGAAATCACGAGCAGAGCAGTTTCTTCAATTCATTTTAGCAAACGACCTAGCCATACATGGCGAGCAGAGTTTCGAGTATTCTTTTTCACTTCAAGTAGCTGGTGTTCTCTACACAAGCAATGGCAATTTTGAGAAAGCCATCGAATGTTTAGGAAAGGCCTATGAGATTAGAGAACCGCTTGTTGGAAAGGACAACAGAGAGTTACTCCGTCTTAAAAAAACACTAGGAAGCGCGCATTTGAAAGCCAGTAATTTGGATGAATCTATCAAAATTCTAAATGAAGTACTCGAAGTACAAAAAGCTACGTTGGGTAACAAAAATTTTGATATCAGCCTCACTATGAATGACTTGGCATTGGCTCACCTACTGCAAAAAGACTATGCAAAGGCAGAAAAACTATTTGAGCAATCATACAAACTGTCTGAGGAAGTTTTAGGTGAATACAATCAGTTCTCAGTAGCGCCTCAGTTCAATTTAGCATGCACCAACATACTAATGGGGAATAATGAAAAGGCCTTCAACTATTTCAAAAAATCCATTGATGACTATCTGTACATCTTGGATAAGTACTTCCCATATCTGAGTGAGAAAGAACGGTTGGAATATTACCGAACGATCAAGGGGCAACTGGGAGCCTATTTTTCTTTTCTGAGCAAAGACTTAGAAGCTCACCCTGAATACACTGCACTACTTTACGACTTACAAATTAAAACGAAAGCCATACTACTCAGTGAGAGTTTGAAACTGAGAAACTCCCTCATCAACCATGAAAACCTTGAAGTGAAGAACATCTTTCACCAATGGAATGAAATCAATAAGGAAGTAGCTAAGCTAGAGCAGATTGCTAGAGATGCGGCGACTAACCGAAGGCTGGACAGCCTAAAAATAGTAGGTGAAGAATACGAAAGAGCGCTGAACTCCATGACCAATGTGAAAACTGATACAAAAAAGAAAACATGGAAGGATGTAGCCGCCACTCTGAAGGATGGAGAGGTCGCCATTGAGATCATCAGAGTAAAAGACTTTGATTTTGAGAATAACCAATTCATTGATGAACAATCAAGCTATCTCGCTCTGATCATAGATAATCAGACAAAAGAATATCCTGAATACGTGTTGCTTGAAAATGGATTTGCGATGGACTCCAAGTATTTCAACGTGTACAAAAACAGCATCAAGTATGAACGAGTGGATAAATTATCTTACCAATACTTTTGGCAACCTATTGCTGAGAAACTAACAGGATACACAAAAGCATTTGTCTCCTCTGATGGTGTCTATCACCTACTCAATCTCAACACACTGTTTAATCCCAGCTCTGAGCAATACCTCATCAGCGAGTTTGCCATTGATATTGTCGGAAATACAGGAGAACTCATAGGTAAAGTAGACAAAAAAGAGGGCGTAAATGATGCCGTTCTATTTGGCTTTCCGGACTTCAACACTCAGCCAGATAGTGATACAAAAAACGAACAACGGACGGCTATTTTTCAAGAGATCTTTTCTGCGGGTGTGAGTGATCTACCGGAAACCAAAACAGAGATTACCAACATAGAGACGATGATGTCCTCCGCAGGAATAAGTACTAATACATTTCTCTCCACCAATGCAAGTGAAGGTGAACTAAAAAGCATCCCATCCACTAGTATCTTACACATAGCCACACATGGCTTTTTTGAAGAATCTTCTGGAGATGTGGTCAACGATGACCCACTTACCCACTCAGGCTTGTTACTTGCCAATCTAAAAGAGTCTACCTCCATAGAAGAGGAAAATGGCATCATCACGGCCAAAGAAGTAGCGCAAATGAATCTCTCTAACAACAAACTGGTAGTGCTTTCTGCCTGTGAAACAGGGAAAGGCCAAGTTGTCAACGGTGAAGGAGTATATGGGCTGCAACGCGCCTTTCAAGTAGCTGGCGCTGATAATGTGATCATTAGTTTGTGGAAAGTAGATGATGCCGCTACCCAGCTATTAATGACTTATTTCTACGAACACTACCTCACTTCTCTCAATCCTAGAGAAGCTCTAAAAAAGTCCCAAATTCAGCTGCAAGAAACCTACCCTCACCCTAACTACTGGGGTGCGTTCTATGTAGTGGGGAAGTAATCATCTATCGATGAAGGAATTAAAGATTAACCTTTCACTATACATGGTATCACTTTGAGATTGATCCTATTTTATTTTGAGGCCTTAGAGAGACACGAAGACTAGTTTGAGAACAGTAAAGAGACATTTTTATTAAATTTGATTCGGAATGAAAAAAATTATTCTCCTATTTTTTCCAATAATAGCGTTTTCTCAAGGCCCTGAAGAGCTTTTGCGCCTAGCTGTCGAGTTGGACTCTACTGAATCCTTTAATAAGTATAAAATATGTGTTTATGCAGGTATAAACTATGAAGGGGAACGGATGCCTTTTGTTGGCACAATTGGAAATTTGGAATGGATTGTATCGGATGATTGGACAATTCCTATCGATGATAGTCTCATTGATGTACTTTTAAAACAGTATGAAAATGGATATTATGTTAACAAAAAATTTTATAAAAGAATAAAAGGTTCTCTCTCTACATTTTCAAAACAAGAATTGTTAGAATACGAAAAGAGTATCGAATTCAAGAGTCAAATAATTCCAGAGATTGAAATAATCAGGCTTTCTTCTAGGATAGGAAAAAATCCAGACTCGGTTTTTTACTATAACATTGAGAAGAACATACCTGTTGAAGAATTTCCAAGTATTTGCAATTTTCAATGCGATAAATTCATCGCTATTATGTGGATGAGAGGAATTTTACTCTTGCAGTCTCATATGCCAAGTCTACATATTTACAATCCAAAGAAGTTTTTAGAGGTATATGGTGATATTACTTTAAGAAATAATAAATAATTTCAAATAGCGCAATCATCCGCTTGTGTTTCATATTATAATAAGACTAAGTAGATACTTGAGCCAAGTGATGAGTAATCCTACCCTAGTCCTAGCGTCGCTTAGAATATTTTATTTAGTGCGATAATAGCTCAATTAGAAGTCGATTGTGAAGTCCGCCACAAGTAATATCTTTGAAATAAGACATGACTATAGACGACTCGAGAATTGTTGTTAACTAAATTCCCATTCTTCTAAGCTCGTCTTTAGACAACATGAGAAAAATTGGGTTAGATGTTTTAAGAGGTTTAGCTATCATCCTTGTTTTGTTTAGGCATAGTGATTTAAGCAATAACATTTTAAAGGATTTTGGCTGGCTAGGAGTAGATCTTTTTTTTGTTCTCAGCGGATTTCTAATTTCCAATCTACTATTTACTGAGTATCGTAAAAATGGAGAGTTCGAGATTAAACAATTCTTGATAAAGAGAGGGTTCAAGATTTTTCCTCCCTTTTATTTTTTCATATTCATAACCCTCTTATATCATCTCTTTTTCAAACAAGATTCAACTATTGAGTATCAAAAATTATTATCCGAATTACTCTATTTACAGAGCTACATATCTGGAATTTGGCTTCATACATGGACTCTAGCTGTTGAAGAGCATTTCTACTTACTCTTTTCCGTAATACTGTTCTTTTCGACAAGAAAACATTTATTGGAGAAGAAAATCATTGTCATCGGCACTCTGATATCACTAATGATAGTAAGCCTTACTTTGAGATTTCATATTTCATACCCACATAGAAATGATGACTTTTTTGGATTCACACAAACCCATCTGAGGTCAGATGGGATACTAATAGGCATTTTAATATCCTATCTATTGAACTTCATTAAGACTACTCACTTACTTCTTCAAAGAAAATGGATACCATTTTGTATTAGTATAGTACTCATCGCTCCTGGATTTTACTTTAAGGGAGGTGGTTTTTTTATGAATACGATTGGGTTAACTCTGACTAATATTGGGTTTTCTATCCTTGTACTGCTCGTATTGGATATTGACAACTTTGTTAGGACTAGTCTACCTACACTCGCTAAAAGGGGCTTGAATTTTTTGAGTTTTATTGGTATTAACTCATATTCGATCTATTTATGGCATTTAAATTCAAAGAGTGTCACCAATCTCCTATTTACTTTTGATCCTTCTCTTAACACACTCATCTACATTACTATTTCAATTATCTCAGGAGTGATAATGTCTTATTTAATCGAAAAACCATCTATCATTATTAGAAATCGTTTTCTGCAACGAAACATAAAACGTACAACCAATAAGCACTGTAAACAATAGTTATCTTGGACTGTCCTTTGGATTAATAGTTGGGCATAGGATGATCCGAATTTTCGGATACTAAGTTCTCAATTCAAAAAATAGCTATAAATATGAATATTTATTAGATTATTGCAATAGCAAAAAGACTCTTTAATCCATCCTGCGGTATGCATTCTTCGCTTCCTATTTCTAACTTTTTAGCATACTTGAGTTCATTTGCTCCTTTATCCAAAACCTTTGTTGAAGAGTTAGAAAAGCATGCAAAAAGTAGGTCAATCTCAAAAGGTGATGCTTACTCAAGAAAAGGAAGTTATGACAAGAAAATCGGCTTCTTGTCCAGCGGAATTATGAGAATCTATGATATAGATTCCAAAGGTCAAGAATGGAATAAAGTCTTTCTTACGTATCAAACC
>JBGCFL010000210.1:0-19252 GCA_045106975.1 Ekhidna sp.
ACCGTAGGAGAAAAGAACTTCGGAATTATAAAAGATCATGTAAAAGAAATTTTCACAGTGTCCGAGGAAGAAATCATCAATGCAATGAAATTGATTTGGGAACGAATGAAGATTGTCATAGAACCATCTTGCGCAGTTCCATTTGCAGCCATCTTAAAAAACAAAGAGGTTTTTGCTGGGAAAAAAGTAGGTGTGATTTTAACAGGTGGGAACGTTGATTTAACTAAGCTTCCTTTTTAGTGAGCGATAGAAAGCTATTCATTGTTGGTAATCCCTATTCTGGGAAAAGAAAGCTTAGAAAAGTGATTCAAAATCTCTCTTCCTTTCTCAACGCTAGGAATATTTCATATGAGCTTCATGACACTGAAGCTTCACTCAGCGCTGAAAAAACAGTAGCAGATAAGCTAGATACTTCTTTTACAGACCTTATCATTGTAGGAGGAGATGGTACCATCAACGAGGCTGTGAATGGCCTTCGTTTTGACATCCCAGTTTCCATTATCCCAGCGGGTACTGGAAATGATTTCGTAAAAATGATCAACATCGGAAATTCAATGAAAGATCATTTCGAAACAGCCATTGATGGTCAAATAAAAAACATAGACCTAGGTGTATGTAATAACAGAAAGTTCGTCAATGGAATAGGAATAGGATTTGATGGACAGATCGTAGAAGATATGGCCGAAAAAAAAGTCGCTCTACTAAGTGGTCATGCAGCCTACTACTATCATGTAATTCGAATACTGGCTGGGTTTCGAGAGAGATCATTTTCTTACAATCTTGATCAAAAACAATACAAGAAAGACTTGATTCTGTTGACAATTGGAAACGGATCTACTTTTGGTGGCGGATTTAAACTGATGCCAAACGCACTATTAGACGATGGCCTCCTAGAAGTATGTGAAATTGGGGAATTGTCTGGGCTGAAGCGTTTTCTAAATATTCACAAGCTATCTAACGGCTCTCACGAAAGTCTGAATTCCGTCAATTTCTATCAAGCCACATCAGTGACTGTAGAAAAAAACGATTTGCTTTTTGCCCACATAGATGGGGAACGAATGGGTCAGCCTCCTTACGAAATAAAGACACTCTCAAAAGCTCTTCGTATTCGCGTTTGCTAATTCTTAGTCTTGAGTCCAGCTTTTTTCTTAAATCGCATGTACGCAAAAATGGTAATCGCTATTACAACAATAGAGATAAATTGAGAATGGGATACTAATCCCTCTATAACATAACCCCTTGCTTCATCACCTCTAAAAATTTCTATGATTGATCTCCCTGTTGCATACAGAATGATGTAGAGAAAAAATAATTGACCTTCAAAACGATTATGCCTCTTCATCATCCATAAAATGGCTAAAATGCCAATAATCATAAAGGATGAATAAAGTTGAGTGGGATGAAGTGCCGTATTCATAGGATTGGCTTTTGTAGCAGCATCAGTGAATGTCACCCCCCAAGGCATGTCTGTGGGTATTCCATGGCAGCACCCTGCAAAAAAACAACCCATTCTGCCAAATGCATGAATGATACAAGCCGTAATAGCTAGCCTATCCATCATAGCCCAAAGCGGCCATTTCTCTTTCTTAAAGAACCAAACGGTTATAGGAATGGCAAAAAGAAGAGAGCCATAGAACACAAATCCAGTTCTGAAATTATTTTTCATATTTTGGAATGATCCAAAATAATAAGATGGGTTTTCCATGAAAAAGAAGAGTTTCCCTCCCACAAACGCTGCTATGATGATGAGAATAGCCAAATTCTGAATCTTGTCTCTTTCTATACCCAACTCCTTTTTAGCGGAGCTCGTCATATAAAAAAAACCTAATGAGGCACCAATCATGATCATGAAGCCGTAAGTATGGATGGTAAAGTTTCCTATTGAGAATAGTTCTGGATGCATGATTTCCTATTTAATTAGCTTTCAAGTAATGTCTCAGTGCTAAACTAATTATTTGATAGGTTTCCATAACTAATAAGTCTTGCTTCTAAATCATTTGGAGAGCTGTAAAATTGAGTTCTCATCTGAATGAGTCCCACATTTTTAGCAAAATAATTATCGTTAAATCGATCTCCGAACTCATAGTCAACTTTATTAGAAACATATACACCCCTCCAATTGAGACACTGGAATGATCCTGCAGGAACATCAACTTCCTCCTCACCACGCAATTGATACGTTCCAGTAGTGATGGGTTCATCCATTGGACCTAGATCAATTGTCTGCATTGCATTGTCGTCCAGAGTAAAAAAGATTTGTCTAGCTGGATAACTGTAAATCGCATTCAAGGAATCAAAAAGAAACAAATTTCCTGCACCATACTTATGAGGGCTTTTAACAAAAAATGTTTGCCCTGAGATGATGGTTTCAGACAATATCCTCACAGTGTCATTTTCATGCAATAAGCTTTCTCCTTCAGACGTAAGCTCATACCAGTCATATACCCAGTAGTTACCTACTTCTAAGTTGGCATAGTATAGAACGTCCTCACTAATATTTACCTCATCCTTAGAGCAAGAGATTAGTAGTATAGACAATAATAGAGGTAGGATGATTTTAAGTGATTTCATTTTGCTAGGTTTAAATCACCAACGGAGTTTTCTTTCGGATATTGTTAACTCTTAAACACCGTTTCTTTTCCATCAGATGAATCAAAAACGCGAATAGCTACGATATCTGCTTCTGCTGTCTTTTCTCCCTTTTCGGAGTAAAAGTCACACTTCATCACAGTCTTTTTTCCATTCACTTCTACCACTCTCGCTCTTAATTCTACTTCTGTATTTGGTGTTGGCTTTAGGTACTTTACTGAAAGGGTGCCTGTTGCATATCTATATTCCGGTTCAGAGTTCAACTCTCTCCCCTCTCTTTTATAAGCGTCAGCCATGGCGGTCCCCATACAGTGGCAATCAATAAGAGTTGCCATCACACCGCCATTCATTAATTGACTCCAACCATGATACATTTCTTTTGAGGTCCACTGACAAACGGCTTCCTCTCCATCCCAAAAACTTTTGATCTGCAATCCATCATGATTATGACCACAACCAAAACAAACGTTCTCTGGCATGTGGTCTTGAAAGTATTGTGAATCGCTCATACACTTCTAATTTAGAATTGTGCGTTACAAATTTTACCTCCCGTAAAGCTCAACGCCTTTCTCATAATACTTGTCTCCTTCTAGCCAAAATGGAGCTTCATCAGCATTGCCAATTAAACGACAAGAGTACACGTATGCTTTAAAAAACTTTTCCAAGTATTCATAATCCAACGTTTCAGGCTCATCTCCAGCTTGATGATAGTATTTTCCTATTTCAGCATCAAAAGCTGTGAAGCCAAGACTGAAAGTTGGTGCAGGAATACCTTTTGCTGCAAATCGAACATTGTCTGACCTATCAAATAGTCCTTGCTCTGGAGCAGGGTCATCTGTTGCCTTAAGTCCAAAAGCATCACATGCCTCTATGATCATTTTATCAGCAGTTGTTCTGCCCAGTCCTATAATAGTGGCTAAGGAAGTATCGTTATATCCTCCATTATCAGAGTTGAAACAGTACACCAATTTTTCTAAAGGAATAGGCGAATTATTTACAAATCCTTGACTACCAAGCAATCCTTTTTCTTCACCAGTGAAAAGGACAAATAATGCAGATCTTCTGGTTGGATTTTTTGCAATGCTTTGAGCGGCACTTAATACGGTAACAGTACCCACGGCATTGTCACGGGCCCCATTATAAATGGAGTCTCCTTTTGCGTCTGCCTTCCCTATTCCTATATGATCATAGTGAGCTGAGTAAACCACGAATTCATCCTTCAACTCTGGGTCAGTTCCCTCAACCATACCCACAATATTTTTTACTTCAAAATTTCTAGTCTCGCCTTTTGGTACGACAATAGAACCTTTTGCTTTCTTTTTATCCAAAATGGACAAATCGTCCATCGCTCTATTCATCCACAAGTGAGAAAAGGATTCAGACTCATCTCCCATATCAAGCATTGTCTGTTCACGATTAAAATATCTAATCAAAACATTCCATGGAATTTGTGGCGAATTATATAATTCAATTAAACCTAATCCTCCATTTTCCATAACCATTTTCCTCTTCTCAGCAGAGATGGCAAACCACGCTTGTGGGTTTTGAGTCTCTCCGTCTCCACATAATGCAAAAACTAATTTTCCTTTGATTTTGCCTTTTTTCAAATCGTCTGCACTTCCATAGTCTACAAAAACCATTGGCAAATCAATTAATGATTCTCCTTCATTAACAACAAAAAAATCGTCAATTAACTTGTACTCATCTGTTCCTATTTTAACCGCTCCTGTTATTGGAGGCTTCACGCTTTTCATAGGAACAGGTTGAAAATACGTTTCCATTCCTCCTGCCAGTTCTACTCCATACTCCACAAATCTGCTCTCGATATACTTTGCCGCAATACTTTGACCTTCGGATGGGGTGTCCCGCCCTTTCAATTCATCTGAAGCAAGAAAGCCAATGTGACTTTTAATCGTATTCTGATTAACAGATTGATCTGACAATTCTTGATCTGATTGTGCAACAGCAAACTGAAATGATGTCACAGCGATGAGGAGGAATATTTTTTTCATAAGAATATTTTTTAATGACGATTCATTACTTCACAAGAATAAGTAATTCAGAGATAAAGGAAAATCAATTTGCAGATAAGCGGTCATGCTAACCCACTACAAAAATCGCACATCTTCCACTTCTCCAACGCCTACTTCAGCCTCTACCAGTTTCAGAAATTGATCTTTTGAGTTTTGCATCTCTTGCTTTAATGGAGCGGATGAAAGCTGGACGAAAAGAGTTTTCTTACTAAAGAATACTTTCGTTGTTCGAGAAGAGATTGTTTTTCCCATCACTTTTTCCCAGTTGGCAATAAGTTGTTTTTGTTTGAAAGTATGCTCAAGGTTTTCCTCTTTTAGGAATTGCTGGAAGGCATTCTTGAAGCTTTTGATTGGGTCTTCTTTCATCAGTCAGCAATCTCTATAAAATTCACTTCTTTTTTACCTTTAAAAAGCTCTTTACTTCTATCTTTTCTAGCATCAGTAATAAAGATCTGACCAAAGCGATTTTCATCCAAGAGCAATGAAACCAACATCTCAATTCTAGAGTCATCCAGCTTATCAAAAATATCGTCCAAAAGAAGCAATGGCTTTTGCTGTTTTTTATCCTTCAAAAAATCATAGAGTGCCAATTTCAACGCAATGATGAAAGTCTTCTGCTGACCTTGCGATCCAAATTTTTTGATTAGCTCCCCATCTAGAACAAACTCAAAATCATCTTTATGGCTGCCCAAAAGCGTTCGCTGCATGATTTGATCTCTTTGGAAATTATTTCTAAACATGGACTCAAAACCCTCATCGACCTGCGTTTTAAAATTCAAGTCGGGCGATTCTCCTGCCTCGTGTAGCTCAGCATAATTTTTTTTGAGAAAGGGCAGAAACAATTCTTTCAGTTCTCGCCTTCTTTTAGATATCTGAATAGCCAAAGGAATAAGCTGGTCATCATATGTTTCTATTAACTGATAGTTTAAAGAACGACCGTCATTCTGCTTCAAGAGACTGTTTCGTTGCTTTAAAAGCTTATTATAGCTAAGTAGGTTTTGTAAATATTCGCTATCAAATTGTGAAAGAGCCCCGTCGAAAAATTTTCTCCTCTCTTCGCTACCCTCATTAATCATAGCTGTATCATCAGGAAGCACAATTACCAAGGGCACTTTACCTATGACATCACTCAGCTTATCAGGTTCTTTTCCGTCTATTTTTAACGTCTTCGTCTTCCCCTTTTGAAACTGTATAGCCAACACGCATTCGTCATAAGATCCATGAATAGTAAAAGAAGACATTTCATGCTGAACAGATAAGCGATCCTGAGAACCAACTGCGCTTTTTGTAAAAGACAGGTAGTAGATAGAATCGAGAATATTGGTCTTTCCTTTCCCATTATTACCCAATACACAATTAATGCGCTTCCCAAAATCATAAGATGATGAACCGTGGTTTTTGAATTGCGTAAGCTGTATTCTTTCTAAAAACATAATCAGAGCGAAGAAGCGTCTCTTGAATTTTATACTAACCTAATATTGGGCTAATTTCGCAATCTATGATTCATTATCCTTGATAGGTGATGATCATTTTTGTTAATTTGAATAATATCAGAAAAGCAGACCTTTTCTGTCATTCAGTAAAACTCATACATATGGCCAAGGCAGCAAAAAAATCGACAAGCAAAGCAAATTCTTTCTCTAAAGAGCAATACATGGAATGGTATGAATCCATGTTATTGATGAGAAGATTTGAAGAAAAAGCAGGCCAATTATATGGTCAGCAGAAGATAAAAGGTTTTTGCCACTTATACATTGGACAAGAAGCCTGTGCTTCAGGCGCTATTTCAGCATTAGAAAAAGGAGATAGCTGGATAACTGCTTACAGAGATCATGCGCATCCGCTCGGACTTGGTACTGATCCTGGTAGGGTAATGGCAGAGCTTTACGGAAAAGCAACTGGTGTTTCTAAAGGTAAAGGTGGATCCATGCACATGTTTGACAAAGAAGTCAACTTCATGGGTGGTCATGGAATAGTGGGAGCGCAAATTCCTTTGGGAGCAGGTATTGGTTTTGCAGAGCAATACAAAGGCACCAAAAACCTAAACATTTGTTATTTCGGAGATGGAGCTGTAAGACAAGGTGCTTTGCATGAAGCATTTAACATGGCTATGACTATGAAGATACCCGTCATTTTTGTGGTAGAAAACAATGGTTATGCGATGGGAACATCTGTTCAGAGAACTTCAAACGTTACCGAGCTATATACTTTAGCGGAAGCTTATGATATGCCAGCTGAGCCTGTAGACGCAATGAAGGTAGAGGATGTGCATATTGCAGTAGCCAAAGCAGCAGAAAGAGCAAGAAAAGGAAATGGACCAACGTTCTTAGAGTTTAGAACTTATCGTTTCAAAGGTCACTCAATGTCTGATCCGGCTAAATACCGTACCAAAGAAGAGCTGGAAGAATACAAAGGACAAGATCCTATTGAGCAAGTGAAGCAAACCATTTTGAAAAATAAATGGTCGAAAGAAGAGGGTTTGAAGCAAATAGATACTGACATCAAAGCCAAAGTAACGAAAGCTGTTGAGTTTGCAGAAGAGTCTCCTTGGCCAGATGCTTCTGAAGCATACACGGACAACTATCTAGAAAACGATTATCCGTTTATTGAATCTTAATCCTATCATTTGATAGAATTAGCTTTTCTTCTGTAAAGTAAGTGTTGAATTTTTCTGCTTAATTGGCTGATAGTCTTACACATCTGAACAAAAAACATATCTTTGCGGTCGAAAAATGCTTAAAGGCATAAAAAATTTAGAAATAATCCGGCGTTCTCACTTTTAAAAGAGTGCCAAACAGTCAAATAAAATGGCAAAAGGAAAGAAAAAAGACGATGGTTACGAGATCTTAGAAGATCCAAATGCAATTGTTGAAAAAGCCAACGAGTTTTTTGATAGTAAGAAAAACAGAAATCTAGTTTTTGGATTAGGTGGGGTCATCGCTTTGATAGTGATTGGTTTCTCTGGTTACAACTACTACATCACAGATAAAAATAACGAAGCTCAAGAAGAGATGTATCAAGCTCAATATTACTTTGAGCAAGACAGTTTAGCTCAAGGTCTTAATGGAGATGGAAATAGCTATGGTTTTCTTGACATCATGGATTTATACTCTGGAACAGATGCTGCTAATCTTGCGAAGTTTTATGCAGGTGCATCTTACTTAAGACTAGGAGATTATGATGGTGCTATCAGACAATTGACAGATTACAGTAGCTCTGACTACCTATTGCAAGCAAGAGCTTATGCACTAGTAGGTGATGCTTACATGGAAATGGATGATTTTGAAAATGCAGTTGGATATTATGAAGACGCAGCGTCTTACAAGCCAAACGCTTCATTTACACCTATCTATTTGAAGAAGTTAGCCATTGCTCAAGAACAAAATGGGGCTAATAGTGCAGCAGCAACTACTTACGGAAAGATTGTAAAAGAGTATCCTCGTTCTGCTCAAATTCATGATGCAAAGAAGAACAAGGCTCGCTTAGAAGCTATTGCTTCTGAATAAGTTGAATAAAGAAATTTAGTTGAATGTCATCTCAATGTGGGGTGACATTTTTTATTTGTAGGAACCTTACTTCTCTTTGCACCATGGCATCATCAGAAAAGAACCTCAGCGACGTACGAATTGATCAGTCAATGGATATGTCCAACACCAAGATTGGAATAGTAGTGGCAGAATGGAATGAACAAGTAACTGAGTCATTATACTCAGGAGCTTATCAGACGCTACTAGACGCTGGTGTTACTCGCGACCATATAAAACGCATGAATGTTCCTGGAACGTTTGAATTGAGCATGGGTGGGCAATGGATGGCCGAAAGAGACGACATAGACGCAGTAATTTGTTTAGGCTGTGTAATTCAAGGGGAAACAAGACATTTTGATTTTATCTGTGATGCCGTGGCTAATGGCGTTACCAATGTCAGCTTGAAATATAATAAGCCGGTCATTTTTGGCGTGCTTACCACAGACAATATGAAACAGGCACTAGATAGAGCTGGTGGAAAGCACGGCAACAAAGGAGATGAAGCTGGTGCCACAGCTGTGAAAATGTTGCAGGTTAGAGGCTAGTTTTTAGTCTTACTTTTTCTAAATAATAGTTTGCACCTAAAGAAGATAGAATAAATATTGGGGGAAGAACGGGTAATAGAAATCGACCATCCCAATTTTCACTTGTCATACAAACCGTTAGAAATTGAAAGAGGATGAAAGTCAGCAGCACCCATTTTACTTTACTATCCTTTAGGCTCAAATATCCCCTTACTGCCAATAAGTATGTAGGATAGAGAAATAGTCCGATGAGAACATTGTGACTAGTAGAGTAATAAGGTTTTATATGACCTAAGAATAATGCCCCTTTTATCACTGACAGTTTTAGAAAGTAAATAGGATTCTGAATAATGAACAACGAGAGCCTCACTAGTGGTGGGTAATTACCATCAGAAATTATTAAATAAGAAGGCAGATCAACGAAGATCTGAATTTTAGGGTATATGACTTCCGCTACTTGGTAGCTTTCCAAAAATGAATCTACAAAATCGCACATTGCAGCATTTAGAAGCAGAACGGAAATTAAGAATAGCACAAAGAAGAAAACCATTTTTTCTCCTCTTTTAAATCCACGGTTTTCTATCATATTCTTTACAAGAAAAACGAATGCCGCAAGCAAAAGTCCAAACCCTGTTGGCCTGATAAAGCAAGTAAAAATGATAAGAGGAATAACAGCTAGTTTCTTTTTAGTGTTATCTGCATTTACCAAAGCGTAGATGGAAATAATAACCATGTGAGAGAACAGTGCGTCCGTATACAGCACTAGATTCCATTGTTGGAACTTAAACCACAAGACATATAGAATGGGAGCTAGTAGCGCTATGCTACTTTTTCCCGTTAGATTAAATGATAGTTTATAACTACAGAAAATAGCGGTAATCGCAGCTGCAAACTGCACGTATATTATAGCCTCTTCCCCAATATTTAAGAAAGATAGAAATGCTAATAGGAGCATATAGGAAGTATAAAATATTTCCCTACCTTCAGGAAGTTCACCCACCAAGATTTTCTGAGCACCAGAAGTATATACTACAGAATCCACAGACGTTCGCATAGTGAAAATTTCACTCGCTACTAATTGTAGAACTGCCCAAAGGAGGATAAGAAGAAAAAAGGCGATATACTCTTTTGAAATCTTAATAAGAAGAAAAATTAGAGGTGTCTAAAATGAAGTAGCTCAATTTATTACAACTCCCTGAATGTCGAATACAATAGTGTCTTTCAAAACAATTTTCTGATATCCAGATATTTTATACTCCTTAAGTAAACCGTATTCGAAGACTAAATCGAAATCTCTATGATGAGAGTATACCTCCTTTTCCTCATGAATAGTTGCTTTTAGTTTTGTGTAATTATTGTCTTCTAATAGGTAAGAGACGCTTTTCAATTCTCCTTTTTCTCCTTCCATTAACATCAATTGAGCAATCCCATTTTTCTCAGATTTTTCGAAAGCTCCAACATACTCAGGTGTATTTGGATTGATTTCTTTTAAAAAGGAAAGCTCCTTTTTCCAACCAACAGTATCCAAATCAAAAGTCTTGGTTTCGCTTTTGCCATCAATCCAAACCTCTTTGACTAATTTTCTATCCTCCAAAAGAGAGGTCTGCTTATTAAAGACGTCTTCCAAGTTTGGGTAATCTGGAACATTGACCGTTTCCGGCTTCAACTTCTCACAGCTAAAAAAAGCAAATGCGATAAATAAGAGCACTATTTTCAAATCAACTAATTTCATCATCATCAAATCAATACATCTCCAGTCATTTCATCAGGAATATCTACTCCCATCATTGTTAGAATTGTTGGTGCCAAATCACCTAGCTTACCTGATTTCAGGTCTCCACTAAATTCCTTATCAACTACAATAAATGGGACAAGATTCGTGGTGTGAGCCGTATTTGGAGAACCATCAGGGTTAATCATCATATCAGAATTACCATGATCCGCTATGATAATAGACAAATAATCATTTTCTAGTGCCGTTTGTACTACTTCTTTAGCACAAGCATCTACCGTTTCACATGCTTTGACAGCTGCTTCAAACACTCCAGTATGCCCAACCATATCTGGGTTGGCAAAGTTGAGACAAATAAAGTCTGCTGAACTGGACTTAAGTTCTGGAATAATTTTGTCTCGTATCTCTTGAGCACTCATTTCTGGTTGCAGATCATAAGTAGCTACTTTAGGTGATGGACACAAAATTCTTTTCTCACCTTCAAATGGGATCTCTCTACCGCCTGAAAAGAAAAAAGTAACATGCGGATATTTTTCTGTTTCAGCAATTCGTATCTGCTTTTTGCCGTTCGATTCCAATACCTGGCCCAACGTTTGGCTTAGATTATCCTTATCATACATCACCTCAACTCCTTCAAAAGAATCATCATAGTTAGTCATAGTGACATAATGAAGATTTAGTTTCTTCATTTCTTGGTCAGGGAAATCCTCTTGCGTCAATGCTTGCGTGATTTGTCTACCTCTATCGGTTCTAAAATTGAAACAGATAACTACATCCCCTTCTTCAATTTTCGCATCGGCAGCAATAATGGGTTGAATGAACTCATCGGTGACATTCTCTGCATACGATTCTTCTACCGCTCTCAATGCATCTTGCACTTTCTTACCTTTTCCATGAACCATAGCTTCATACGCAAGCCTCACTCTTTCCCATCGCCTATCACGATCCATAGCAAAGTATCGTCCAGTAATAGTGGCCAAAGTGCCTGTTGTGTCAGCCATATGGTTCTGCAAATCGCGTAGATACGAAACGCCTCCCTTAGGGTCAGTATCTCTTCCATCGGTAAAAGCGTGAACAAATACATTTTCACATCCTTCATTGGAGAATGTAGAGAGTAAACCCTTCAAATGCTCAATATGTGAATGAACTCCTCCATCAGAAACTAGACCCATCAAATGAATCGACTTATTATTCGATTTAGCTTGATGAATAGCCCCTTTTAATGTCGGATTTTCGGCTATAGATTTATCCTTTACCGCATTGCTTATTTTAACCAAATCTTGGAAAACTACACGCCCAGCTCCAATGTTCATATGACCAACCTCGGAATTGCCCATTTGGCCGTCAGGCAAGCCAACAGATAAGCCAGACGCTTCTAAAGTACTATTCGGATATCTCTCTAAAATAGAATCTATAAACGGAGTATCTGCACTGTCTACTGCAGAGACGTCTTTATTTGTGGCTATTCCCCAGCCGTCTAAAATGAGAAGGATGACTTTTTTGTTCATGAAACAAATATAGAGACCTATATTTTTGATGTAGTGGTTTGAATAGATAAATTAGGCATGGTTTTCGTTTGAGAGCCACCACCAATATGACGAGAAAATGAAAATATTATTGATTTTTTTTAGTTTGCTACTAAGCCAAGGTAGCGAAGATGCCACGATACGAGACATTGGTACTGCGTTAAGTGCTGGAAGTTCCAAAGAGCTAATTAACTTCTGCAATAAAACAGTAGAAATTAAAATAAATGGCGAAAGTTCTAACTATAGCAAAGCGCAGGCAGAAGTAGTTCTAAAAGATTTTTTTAGGAAAAATGCTCCTAAAGAATTCAACTACATTCATCAAGGAACATCAGAAGGTTTAAAATATACCATTGGCAAGTACACACATGAGGGAGGAGCTTTTAGAGTTGTTATGTTTATTAAAAAAATTGGAGACAATTACCTGATTGACACTATGAACTTCAGCAAAGAGTAATTTCTTAAACCCATTTCACCACCTAATACTAAATGGATTTACCATATTTATCAGAAAAGAATATCAATGCGTTTATAAAAGCGGCATTGAAAGAAGACATAGGAGATGGGGATCACTCCTCATTAGGATCTATTCCTGTATCGGCTCAAAGCAAAGCTCATTTAATCATAAAAGATGATGGTGTCATTGCTGGATTGGAAATGGCTAAAAAAATATTCATGCATGTGGATTCATCCCTTGACATAGACATGCTAAAAAAAGATGGCGCCACTGTCGAAAATGGGGAAATAGGCTTTACCATCTCAGGTAGTTCTCAGTCGATTCTCTCGAGTGAAAGACTGGTTCTCAACTGTTTACAGCGAATGAGTGCCATTGCCACATATACTCACCACATGAACCTTTTGATCAAAGGAACCAAAGCTAAACTACTCGATACACGCAAGACTACTCCTCTATTTAGACTAGCAGAAAAATGGGCGGTAGTCATTGGAGGTGGTATTAATCATCGCTTTGGCTTGTACGATATGATCATGCTTAAGGACAACCATATTGACTTTGCAGGCGGTGTTAAGAATGCAATAGAGCAAACATTGACCTATCAGAATGAGAAAGGATTAAAACTGAATATAGAAATTGAAGTAAGAAGCCTTTCAGAACTGAAAGAAGTATTAGAAGTTGGGAGAGTACAGAGAGTGATGCTAGACAATATGTTGCCTTCAGAAATAAAACAAGCAATTGAAATGATTGGTGGAAGATTCGAGACAGAAGCGTCTGGAGGTATTACAGAAAAAAACATTGCTGAAATGGCTGAAACTGGTGTTGACTTTATCTCAGTTGGTGCGCTCACGCATTCATACAAAAGTCTAGATATGAGTCTGAAGGCTTACTAAGTAAGCTTTCCAAACATCTCTTCTAATGACATTTTTCTAAATTCAAAGATTTCACGTAATTGCTTTTTCACAAACAATGCTTGAGCCATATGGCCAAATAAGCCGAAGGGAATTTTATAAGAAACCTTGTCTACCATCATAATTCCATCTGCTAATTCTTCGAAATGGTGCTCATGATGCCACATACTATAGGGACCAAAACGCTGTTCATCTACAAAAAATTTATGCCTTTCTACATGAGTTATCTCGGTAATCCAATTAGTTTTTATACCTGGTAAAGGTGACACTTTATAACTGATGAGTTGTCCTGCATACATGTCATCTGGTACTCCTGAAGTAATACTGAATCCCATATGCTTTGGTGTTATTTTTTCTAGATTAGTAGGGGATGAAAAAAAATTCCAAGCATCGGCCAACCCTATCGGCAATTTTTGCATTACTCTTAGTGTATAAATTCCTGAATGTTTCGAAAACGCAATCATTTCCAATTAACACTATTTTAAGAAAAATGTTAAAAATACGGGGATTGTTTCTGAAAGAATGGTTGTAACTGATATTTGAATTCTATTGAAAATACTATTTATCATATCGTGTCTTATTTGTTCGTTGGGGGTCTTTGGTCAAAGAAGCTATCTCAATGGTGTTGTGCGGGATAGCCTTTCGAAAGATGATATGGTAGGAGTACATATAAGAAATATAGATGCAGGAAGTGTGACCTCCAGTAACGCTTACGGAAAATTCAAAATTCCCATACAAACTGGTGACACACTTATTCTATCCAGCGTTGGTCATCAAACTCTTGCGTGGATAGTCCTTGAAGAATGGTTGAGAAGTGAAGAAAGGGAATTTCTACTGCCAGTGAACACCATTTATTTAGATGAAGTAGTCATTGGAGAACTTCCTAAATACGATCGCTTCAAAGAAATGATTATGGAAGCACAACCAGTAGATACATCCCTTCAAATTTTTGGCGTCAAACCGGTTGTGATCACTGGTGATAAAAGGCTAGAAGAAGCCAACATCAAAAATCCTCTTTATGCGCTTACATCCCCCATTGACTTTGTCTACCAAAATTTAAGTAAAAGAGAGAAAGAGAAAAGACACCACTATCGCCTTGTAAAGTCACAATACAAAAGAGAACGGGTAAATATAAAATTCAATAGAGAGTGGGTGGCTGAGATGACACAACTAGAAGGTGACAAACTCACAAGTTTCATCGCCTATTGTAATTTTCAGGCAGAATACTTAGCCAAAACTCCTTTGTACATGATTAATGAGAGAATGACGGAATTAATGCCTGAATTTCTCAAAACCTATAACACAGACTAATCTACATTCCATTTCAAACCATTCTTATTTAAATAGGACTCAACCCTATCTTCTACATTTTCTCTTATATTCAAATAAAATAGGTTATAATCTACCACATGATATCGATCCCAATTTATTAGAAAATTGCCAAAAAATTTTGGTCTATTAATCCATAACATACCATCCTGGTTCTGAGCATCAGACAAACCCGGTCTTATTTTCTTGAAACTCCTAAGTACACCACCCTTATTTTCACCATAAGAAACATATTCATTAGTAGTCGTCCAACTTAATGGGTTCACATTGATAACATCAAAGTACCAGTACTCATGATTGGGCGGGTAATAATCTTTGATATAAGTATTCCACGTAAGCCAGCAGCTAGTCGCATTTGCATCAGTACAAATCGGGACTGTATTGAAAGTACCTTCACCTATTGGCATACCCACTAGATATGCGGCTACCAACTTATCAATCAATGGTTTGTCTTGAAAAAAGTCACGAAGCAGTTGCACAGCATGCGTAGAGCCTTGACTATGTGAGGCTATTATAATAGGTCTTCCATTATTCCAGTTTTCCAGATAATACTTAAAAGCTTTTTTGACATCCTCATACGCGAATGCCAAAGCCTCTACCTTCAATTCTAAATCATCAGCATTATATATATTAATGTGTGCCTGACGATAAAGTGGTGAATAGACTTTGCCCGATGCATTAAAAACACTTGCTTGATACTTAATCGTCGATTCGGCTATCTTCTTATTTAGCTTTTCATTATTTACATCAGCAAACCACGGATGCATTTTTTCTTGATTTCCAGAATAGATGGTTGGATAAACGAAAAACACATCTACATCTGCTGTCGATTGATATTCCATTAGCTCGCCCTTGCCAGGAACTAGATCCGCCATATCTTCTTGTTCTGGGTGAGCAATCCAGTAATCCATCTGGGAATAAACAGGAGCTTCTGGTACTCTATCGAGATCAGCCACGGTGTACTTGGCTTTGTATTTTTTCTGAGCAGAAATGAATAGTGGAAGAGTAAGGAATAGACAGATGATGCATCTTTTCATATCGTGAAAATAATATGAATTACCTGTATTTCAGGAAGGATGGTTAAGTTCTTCAGACAAGAACATTAAAGTGCTATTGAAATAGGATCCTCTTTGTTGCTACGATCATTTTAGTTAGGCATGATTCATGCTTTTATTTCACCTATTATATATATAACATAATAAACTATTGACTTATGGAAATTAAAAAGAACGAAGAGTATGACTTAGAGCAAAGAAGACCTTTATTCTTTGGCATTGGTATGATTATTTCGATCTCTCTGGCTATTACTGCTTTTGAGTGGAAGTCGGAAGTGGAGCCGATTATGAGCTTTGAAACGATAACTTGTGACTTTCCAGAATTTATTCCACCGATTACAATAAATACACCACCACCGCCCCCACCACCAAAGGCAATTATTATTAAACCTGTGGAAGACACTAAGATAATTAAGGATTCTTCCATTATAGACATAGCACCGCCATCTGATGAACCAGTTGATATCTATATTCCAGCACCGCCATCGGAAGTAATTGACGAAGTACCAAGAAATTATGCGGAGGTAATGCCCGCTTATGAAAGGGGTATGGAAAGATTTTATCAATTCATGGGCAAAAACATCAAATATCCAAAGACCGCTAAAAGAATGGGGATAGAAGGAAAAGTTTTTCTGCAATTCATAGTAGGGAAAGATGGTTCCTTGACAGGCTTAAAAGTGATAAAAGGAATAGGTGCAGGATGTGATGAAGAAGCCCTTCGAGTTATGAGAATGATTCCAAGCTTTATTCCTGGTAAGCAAGGAGATGTGAGAGTCCCTGTGAAAATGGTGATCCCCATTAACTTCGAATTAAAATAAATTATTGAGCACAAAAAAAACCCATGGGTTCCCATGGGTTTTTATGTTAACACTCAAGTCTTAACTATTCATAGTCTGGATCTGAATCTCGACTCATTAAATATCTAATCTCTATAGTTCCAGCTGTAGGACTTCCAATTGTCTGCAGTAATTGCATTCTATCATAGGCTTGAAATACAATCTCGTATTCAAATACTGGAACTCCATCCTGACTTAGGGTGAGCGAAGTTTCAGTTGCAGCCCAATCACCAACAAACAAAATACCGTTATTGTCCTCTAATAAAAAAGTACCATCTATTTCCAAAATGAACTTTTCGATAATAGGATCACTGGCAGCATCCGCTTGACCGTTTACATAGTGTTCCTCCACACTCCAACTACCGTATGTCATCTGCGTTGGCGTAGGATCCTCTGGAGTTGCACAAGAGATAGCCATTAAGGCTACTCCTGCTAAAATCATATAATTATATACTTTTTTCATTGTTATTGAGTTTTTACGATTCTCATACTTTTAGTTTCATTGCCTTTTCTAATTAGCAAGTTGTAAATACCCGGCTGTAAAGACTGGATATCCAATTGTTCTACAAAATCTTCGTCCTCTTTAGATAAAGTTTTTGACATCATCAGTTGGCCAGAAAGAGTCATGATGCTAATATCATAATCACCCATATTCTCTCCTTCAATAGCCACATTTACTACGCCTGAAGCCGGATTTGGATATGCACTTCCTTGAATACCACCAGCACCTCCACCAGCACCCGCTGACTCATTTGTAAGATCAATTGAATTTGAAGTAACCGAACATCCACCAACAAAAACCACTTCAATGCTATAAACAGAAGCATCAGTAATTCTTAAACTAGTACCAGTTACATTTTTCAACTCTACTCCGTCTCTAAACCACGTATAGTCAATGAAACTTCCGTTGATTACGGCTACCAGTTCATTTCCATCCAGCTCTAGCATTACATTGTCAGGCGTTACAGTTCCTCTTGATCCTGTTGATGTTTGAGGGCATCCTGTTCCATCTGCATATGACGCCTGTACCAAAACTCCGAAAGATTCTGTTACTCCGGTCAACTGTACATATACAGGGTCTGACGTGCTACCAGTTTTAGGCGATCCAACATTTGCACCCGTTTCCTGATTTATCAACTGATAAACAGTCTCAGCATTTGTACTACTAAGTTGAACTGTTACACCGCCATTAGAGCAATTCGCATCAAATGTAGTCACACTAATATTAGGATTAGCTAACGTTTGGCTCTCTATGGTTATCACATTAGAAGGATCACTTTCACACCCATCAGTTTCACCTACTGTCACGTAATACTTGCCCTCACCAGTAACCTGTATTGTATTTCCATTTCCAGTACCATCAGTGATCGCTGAAAAAGAAGATGAATTAACATTCGATCTGTACCACCTAAATACAGAAGCATCCGCTGGACCTGTAGCTGTTAAGGTAACATCAACTTCACCTTCGCAGAAAGTCGTATTTGCAGGTGTCGCTATGCTAGCTACATCCAGTTTCTGTGAAACATTTACTGTTACGCTTGGTGTTCTATAAACACACTGATCAGCAACATCAGATCCTCCCACAGTAACCTCGGCAAAATAAACTCCGCTAACTGTAGGTTCATAATCTGAACGAGATGTATTGCCTGTATTATTACTAGATCCAGGTAGCGCAACACCATCTAAGTACCAAGTAACAGGGTTCCCTCCAGTATTATCAGCTCTAAGAACAAATCCGTCATCAGAGCAAACATCTATTACTTCACCATCACTAAGGGCACTACCACTAATATTAGTTTCCAAGTTCATATTTGGATCGTTATACACAGTTACCCGGATACCATTTGATCGTGGACTTCCGCAACCCACTGTAAATGGAGTATTTGATACTTCAACAGTATAATCACCTGATGAATCTACAACAAGAGTAGATGAGTTCGTATTAATAACACTAGTACCATTGTACCAACGGTAGAAATTAAACCCAGCCTCAGCTGTCAAAGTAGCTGTACTACCTTCACAGAAAGTAAGATCATCAGTCGTTGAGATAGTTGGAGCTGTCTCTATACTCTCAGTTATAGTAAGGGAGAAAGAGCCACCACTTGCTGAACAAGTCGAGCTCAAATCGCTACTTACCCATTCGATACTGTATTCTCCACTTTCTTCAAAGAGATATGAAGTATTCTGAGTAGAAGCATAAAAATCACCTCCTCTATTGATTACTACTTCACCATTATCATTTCTAGGGCTTGTGCTTGCATCTAGGTCATAGAAATACAATCTGAAATCATCACATTCACTGTACTGTGCCCCGTCAAAAAGATAATCATCTGGTTGTGGGTTAGAGTTATCTGTACTAACAACAAAGTCAGGAAGATTAGAAGTTTCAATCACTATTGGTGCAGAAGATGGGCTTGCACAGCCTGCATCAAATGGCACATTAGACACTTGTACAGTAACAGTACCGGCAACTTCTCTTGTGATTGATCTTGTAGTTTCTCCTGTACTCCACTTGTAATAAGCAAAACCTTCAGGAGCTTCTAGCACTACTTCACCTTCACCTTCACAGAAATTTAAATCCCCACTAACAACCGTAACGACTGGCATATCTTCTATACTCTCAGATATGTTGATTGTGATTGTTGGAGATGTAGTAGTACAAACACCATTCAATGCATCATTCGTCCATTCGAAATAATACTCTCCAGATTGATCAATGGTCATTGAATTTCCAGTGCC
>JBGCFL010000211.1:0-6086 GCA_045106975.1 Ekhidna sp.
GGAAAGTCAGGAGCCAGATCTAAGTTGAGTTATCAGATGGGAAAGCGCTCAGTTGAGATGGTTGAAACAATTGTAGAGAATAGTTTTCCAGAAAATGTGTAGTACTTATGAAACAAAGGGTATTTTCAATACACAGAACAATTATTTTAAAGAAGAGGGTGACAAGACTAGGTGGATTTCCGTATCGGAATTTCAGTGCTCAGGATTTATGAAAGTCATCTCTTTCTTTTTTGGAGAAAAGACATTCAAAAAACAGAGTCAAGTTTACATGTATGATTTCAAAGCGTTTGCTGAAGGAAATCCAAAGTATGGGCAATAAAAACGCCCCTTTCGGGGCTTAATAATTTATTCAGGTGTTTTCTCGTCGGGATACTCTTTCTTGAATCCATCCCAGTAGTCAGCGATAGTTTGCTTCATGTCTTTTCTAAGCAAAAGAATCCCTACTAAATTGGGAAGTGTCATCACGGCAATAGTAATTCCAGAGAGCGTCCAGATGATGGTTGTATCTGCGAATGAAGCGATAAAGAATGCCACTACGTACACCAATCGATAATACTTAACCGATTTTGGTCCAAAGAGATAAGTCATCGCTCTATCCCCATAGTATGACCAGCTAATGGCCGTACTAAAGGCAAACATTAATAGACCAATGGAAACGATATACTTTCCTGAATCGCCAAAGAAGCTCTTAGTAAACGCCTTTGCGGTTAATCTCGAACTGTGGAGAAGTGATTCACCTTCAAAAACTAAGTCGAGATTTTCTGGCTTACCGTTTAAGATATTGACTGATCCAGAAACAGGCTCTCCGTCCTGCATGATGCGAACATCCTCTGCTAATGATCTTGCATTGATGATCGATACTTCATTTTGAATTTGGCCATTGACAACATCTAATGAACCATTAAATAAAGGAAGTGAATTTGTAGCACTGATGTGACCATATAGTTCTTGCTTGCCTTCATCTGTAGCATCTGTATATATTCCAGAGACGATCGACATGTCTGTATAGTCAAATTCGTTTGTATGCTTCTCATTCCAAACACCAGAAGAAAGAAGGACAAGCGCAGTGACGGTGCAGATGACAATCGTGTCAATAAACGGCTCAAGTATAGCTACAAAACCTTCAGAAACGGGTTCATGACCTTTCGCAGCAGCGTGAGCAATTGGAGCACTACCTTGACCAGCTTCGTTGGAGAATAATCCTCTTCCAACACCTTTACTAAATGCAAACGCAATAGACGCTCCTAAGAAACCTCCCGTTGCTGCAGATCCTGAGAAGAGATCTGCAAAAATGGATATGAAGGAAGGAATTACATTTTGGATATTATAAAAAATAACTGCGAATGCTCCAATGAAATAGATAGCAGCCATTGCAGGAACCAATCGTGAAGTAACAGCTGCAATTCGTTTAATTCCTCCGATAATAACCAAGCCAAGAAGAATAGCGAGTACTCCACCGACCATCATTTCATCCAACCCGAATGTAGCGTTAAGTGAATCTGCGATACTATTAATTTGTGGAAGCGACCCTGTCCCAAACGAGGAAAGAACAGTTGCTCCAGCAAATATTGCTGCTAACCAGCCCATGTTGAGCTTGTTTTTCATATAGTACATTGGCCCACCAGCCATGGTGCCATCAGCTGTTTTTTCTCTGTATTTGTGTGAAAGTGTAACCTCAACAAACTTGGTACACATACCCACTGCTGCAGTCATCAACATCCAAAATACTGCTGCTGGTCCACCAATGTGAACAGCAAGTGCAACTCCGGCAATATTACCTGTCCCAACTGTTCCTGAAAGAGCAGTTGTCAATGCTTGAAAGTGATTAGTATCTCCTTCATCATCATCCTTGTCAAATTTTCCTTTTACTACTTTAAAAGCAAATCGAAAATATCTGATTTGAGGAAATTTTAAATAAATAGTAAAGAACAAACCTGTCCCTAAGAGCGCGTAAGGAAACCAAGCTGAGCTACCAATGTAGCTATCGATTAGGGAAAGAAAATCATTAAGTTCTCGCATTGAATCTGTTTGTTAGGTTTTTCGCAATCCGACAAAAATAGTTTTTTTAATGATTTGAAGTTGTTATTCCTCTATTGATTGGCATACCAGTCTAAAAAATGGAATCACAATTATGTAGGAGGTCTTTTTTTATTTTAAATTGAACCAATTTTTAACCTAAAACTTAATCATATGGAAGAATTGACAGCAGATGCAAATAAATATTCACAGCAATTAATTGACCTAGTTATAACGTGGGGGCCAAAATTGGTTGCGGCTATTCTGACACTTATAATTGGTCTTTGGATTATCGGAATGGTTGTACGAACATTCGGTAAGGCAATGGACAAGAGGAATGTAGATCCTTCATTGAGTCCATTCTTAAAGTCTTTGTTCGGGGCGATATTGAGAGTAATGCTTCTTATTTCTGTCATTGGAATGGTTGGAATTGAAGCAACAAGTTTTGTAGCTGTACTTGGTGCTATGGGCTTAGCGATAGGTCTTGCTCTTCAAGGAACTTTACAAAATTTTGCTGGAGGAGTAATTATTTTATTGCTCAAGCCATTTAAAGTAGGAGATGTCATAGATGCAATGGGATACATTGGATCAGTGAACTCTATTCAGATTTTCAATACTTATTTGAAAACACCTGACAATAAAACAATTATTATTCCTAATGGAGGATTGGCCAATTCATCATTAACGAATTACTCTACTGAGCCAAGAAGGAGAGTTGATTTTGTTTTTGGAGTAGGTTATGGTGATAGCACAGAAAAGACAAGAGAAACATTGATGGAATTGATCAGTGCTGATTCAAGAATTTTGAAAGATCCTGAGCCATTCATTGCTCTTTCTTCATTGGGAGACAGCTCCGTTAATTTCACAGTGAGGGTTTGGGTGGAAGCTGCCGATTACTGGGGAGTTAATTTTGATATGAATGAGAAGGTGTACAATAAGTTCAATGAAGTAGGATTGAATATTCCTTATCCTCAGATGGATGTGCATGTGCATAAAGACTGATAATAATTGAATTTCTTTCTAAAAGCCGACTTCTAGTCGGCTTTTTTATTGCCCATACTTAACTTAACTGGATTTCAACTCGAGCTTCTTTTGAGAAATACTAAATGAACACTTTTCTGAATGACAATATTTTCAATCAAACACAGTTTTCTTCAATGAAATTAGTAGGGTAAAAGCACTCTTCACGTATTAAGTATAGGATGCTAAATGAAAACGATATGAAAATATATCTTTGGTTCGATTCAATCAGGCAAAAGTATGTGACCAGTGTGTCAAGCGAAGTTGAATTATGCTGTGACCAAATATTGTATTCGTTTGAGTATAATCAGAGATCTCTTTCTCAGAAGGTTATGTCTAACTTAAATAAGATTCACAGAATTTGATTTAGAGAGAGTAATCTGACCCTCTCTATCATTAAAGTTCTCTCCACATCAAATAATGCATAATACCACACTCGTCAAACTGATCACCTTTTTTTTCAAAATCGAACTTGGCATAAAGAGGAACAGCATCTAGTTGTGAATGCATATATAAGAAAGTGTCTGGATCTGCTTTTTCTTTTAGGTCATCCATTACTGCTTGTACTATGGCAGTTCCTAATCCTTTGCCTCTAAATGATTTTTTCACGGTAAAGCGCTCTAGCTTTATTCCTTTATCCGTTCTTCTCCACCTAGCCGAACCAATAGGATCATCATTAGCGTCCAATGCAACAAAGTGCTGGGACTCATCCTCAAATTCATCAAACTCTTCATCGCTAGGAACTTCCTGTTCTACTACAAAAACTTCTTCTCTAATGGCAAAAGCTTTTTCTTTTAGCTCTTTACTGTTGGCTAGGATCACCCTGTATTCCATACTTTTTATATGCTTTTATTATAGATTTCACCAATTTGTGTCTCACAACATCTTTCTCGCTTAGCTCTACAAACCCAATTCCTTTTACATCTTGAAGCACCACGATGGATTCAATCAAACCAGATTTCTGTCGTGATGGGAGATCAATTTGAGATCTATCTCCAGTTATAATTACCTTGGAGCTGGGGCCCATTCTAGTTAAAAACATTTTGATTTGCATAGGAGTCGTATTTTGTGCCTCATCTAACAAAACATAGGCATGATCCAAAGTTCTACCTCTCATATATGCTAAGGGGGCAATTTCAATTACTCCATTTTCCTTATAATACTTCAGCTTTTCCGCAGGGATCATATCGCTTAGCGCATCGTAGATGGGACGGAGGTAAGGATCTACCTTTTCTTTTAAATCCCCAGGGAGGAAACCTAAATTCTCCCCCGCTTCTACAGCTGGACGAGTGATGATGATCTTCTTTACATCCTTGTTTTTCAAAGCTCTCACAGCCAATGCCACAGATATGTATGTTTTTCCTGTACCAGCTGGGCCTATTGCAAAAACCAGATCATTTTCCTCAGCAGCTTTTACTAATTTTTTCTGATTTGCCGTTTTTGGAGCTATTCGAAATCCTTTCGTACCGTGAATGAGAACATTGGTAATGCCATTGGTTGTTACCGTTTCTTCTTCATTGGCAACTAGGTCTTTTACTGTCTCATCGGTAATCTTTCCATACTCATGGTAGTGATCTAGCAATGAGTTGAGTAGCTGGCTGATCTTGAGGATTTGTGGAGCAGCTCCCTTTATCCTTATTTCATTTCCACGACTTACGATTTTAGCGTCAGGGAATGAACTAGCGAGTGTTTTCATGTTTCCATTTTCTACTCCTAGAAAATCAACAAGGGAAACATTTTCGAGTGTAATTATTTTTTCAAGCAATCCGTGTTTGGTTTAATCCTTCGAGTGTAAAGTTTATACTTTTGCTAAACAAATTTAAGATGTAAATCTATCAATGGCTGTAATCACTTTCATGTCTGATTTTGGCACGGATGATCACTATGTGGCAGCCGTCAAGGCAGCTATTGTTTCCAAAACCGTAAATCAGCCCATTGCTGATATTAGTCATATGATAAAACCGTATGATATATCACATGCAGCCAACGTGTTAAAGCATGTTTATAAGGAATTTCCAAAGGGATCAGTTCATTTAGTTGCTGTAGATGCAATGAAGAAAAAGTCTAATCCAATAGCAATTGAGCTAGATGGTCACTTTTTTGTGGGGTTTGATTCTGGGATTTTTAGCTTGATTTCAAATAATAAGCCTAACCAAATGGTCATCATTGATTGCGAAGAATGCACATTCCCAGCAAAAAATGTATTGGCAAAAGCTGCTTTGTCTTTGATAAAAGGGGTGCGTTTGGAAAGCCTGGGTACTAAAATTGAGCAGATTTATGAACTATACGGGAGACAATTGAAAGTCACCAAACGGGAAATCGTTGGTAATGTGGTTCATGTAGATAGCTATGGAAATCTGATTACCAATATTATCAAGACAGAGTTTGATAAAATGATGGAGCTAAATGGTGATGGGACTCGCTTTTCCATTCAAGTAGGCCGTCAGGTTTTTAATGAACTCCAATCTTATTTCACTGATGTAGAGTCTGGTGATTGCTACATTCTATTCAATTCGTCGGAGTATCTGCAAATAGGCATCTTAAGAGGTGATGCATCCAGCCTGCTTGGGCTGAGAGTAGACTCACCCATTCATATCGAATTTTCAACACAATAAAATATGCTAATAAGAGTCGTTAGAATGGAGTTTGATCCAAAAAAAGTCAATGACTTTCTAGAACTTTTTGAAGTGGTTAAAGGTAAAATAATCAGTAGTGAAGGTTGTGTCCATCTGGAGTTGTGTAAAGATGCCAAGTTGGACAATGTTTATTACACGTTTAGTAAATGGGAGAGTGAAAGTGATTTGAATAATTATCGGCATTCTGATTTCTTTGACGATACCTGGACAAAGACAAAAGCATTGTTTGGAGGCAAGCCGCTTGCTTACTCGCTTATCACAGGTTGAAACTTGGCAAATCTTAATGCTTCTTTATAGTCACCTCTTTTCTCTGTTAAGATGATCTCTGTCTCATCCTCCGACTCCCAGTTATAAAGCTGGTAATCTAGATTGTCCTTCTTCCATGAAAATTGAAATTGATTTTGAGCGATAATG